>JBBRXD010000320.1:0-2825 GCA_038248775.1 Lysobacterales bacterium
CGTTGCAGGATTTCGCGATCAGGCTTGGCCGCGCCGATGTCCAGCCCGCGATAGACCAGCGCGGAATCCACGCTGATCACTTCGCTGCCCAGTCGCGCCGCCCAATCCAGGGCCAACGCCGTCTTGCCCGACGCAGTCGGGCCCATCAACGCGATGGCGAGGGGACGCATGTCCGCCTTCGCGCCGTGGGCCATCGCTTCAGGCACCGGAGCGGCGCAGTTCGTCTTGCCGGGTGCAGCTGATGTTTGGCGGCGAACTGGGCGACATGCGCGCGGCTCCAGACGAGGTGCCCGGAGCTTAACCCGGCAATAGCGTTATAGTCGCGACTATGGATCGATTGAAAGCCTTTGGTTTCCTCATGGTGTTCGCGGTGCCCGCGCAAATGCCGCTGGCAGCCTGGCTCGCGTCCAGCACCGGCTGGCCGAACGCGTCAGCCTGGTTCCCCCTGTTCTTCCTGTTCGTGATGTTGCCGGCGGTGGATATGTTGCTGGGACACGACCCGCGCAACGTCCCGCCGGAACAGGAACGAGAGGTTGCGCTGCAGCCCTGGTTCCGCGCCCTCACCCTGCTTGCCCTTCCCGTGCACGTCGGCGTGCTTGTCTGGTCGGCGTCCTGGTTCATGCAAGCGCCGCTGGATGTGGTCGGCCAGGCTGGTTGGCTGCTGTCGCAGGGTCTGGTCGGCGGCATCCTCGCCATCAACACTGCGCACGAACTCATCCACAAGGACGGCCGCCTTGAACCCCTGGTCGGCGGATTGCTGCTGACCACAGTCGGCTACCACGGCTTCAAGATCGAGCATGTCCGGGGCCACCATGTGCACGTGGCGACGGCAGCCGATGCATCCAGCGCGCGCTTCGGGCAATCCTTGTGGAGTTTCCTGCCGCGCGCGATCTGGCTAAACACCCGCAATGCGTGGGCGCTGGAAGCCACCCGCCTGCGCGGCATCGGGCGCTCATCACTTTCATTGAACAATGAAATGCTGCAATGGACCAGCGCCTGGCTGCTGCTGGCGGTGGCATTTGGCGCGGCATGGGGAACCAAAGGCATCGTATTCTTCCTGCTGCAGGGGCTGTTTGCCGCAGGCTCGCTGGAAATCATCAACTACATCGAACACTACGGGCTTGAACGCCGTCGCCTGGCGGACGGTCGCTTCGAGAGAACCACGCACCTGCATTCCTGGAACTCGGATTTCGCGCTGTCCAACCTGATGTTGTTCCAGTTGCAGCGCCACTCGGACCATCACGCGTTTCCGAAACGCCGCTATTCGATCCTGCGCCACCATCCCGATTCCCCGCAGCTGCCTGGCGGCTATTCGGCCATGTTCGTGCTGGCGATGTTCCCGCCCTTGTGGCGGCGAGTGATCGATCCGCGAGTGCTCGATTTCCGCGCACGCGCGGCCAGCGCCGCTTAGTCTTCGTCGCCCCAGCGCGGCATCGCCGGCGAGGCCGGCCGCTTGGACAGGCCAGGTTGCGCGGCAACCGCTCGCCAGATCTCCAACGCATCGCGGGTGGCGGCCACGTCATGCACGCGCACGATGGCAGCGCCATTTTGCACCGCTATCAGCGCCGCAACCGCCGAGCCCACGACGCGTTCATCCATCGCGCGACCGGTGATGGTGCCGATCATGCCCTTGCGCGACAGGCCGGCCAACACGGGCACGCCCAGTTCCACCAGGCGCGGCAATTGCCGCAGCAGGCGCAGGTTGTGCTCGAGCGTCTTGCCGAAACCGAAGCCGGGGTCGACGATGATCTTCTTGCGATCGATGCCGGCCATCTGGCAAGCAAACAATCGCTGCGTGAAAAAAGCATGGACCTCGGCAACCACGTCCTCATAGCGCGGTTCGTCCTGCATGGTCGCCGGCTCGCCCTGCATGTGCATCAGGCAGACCGGCACGCCGAGTTCGGCGGCGGCATCCATCGCACCATCGCGGCCGAGCGCATGGACGTCGTTGATCATGCCGGCGCCGGCGGCTACTGCCGCACGCATCACTTCAGGCTTCGAGGTATCAATTGAAATCGGCAGCGGGCTACGCTCACGTAACCCCTCGATCACCGGGATGACACGGCGCAGTTCGTCTTCCAAGCTGACAGGCGTGGCGCCGGGCCGCGTTGATTCACCGCCGATGTCGAGGATGTCCGCGCCTAGGGTGGCCAATTCCAGCGCCTGGCTGATGGCGGCTTCCACGCTGGCATGCAAGCCGCCGTCGGAAAAGGAATCCGGCGTGACGTTGACGATGCCCATGATGCGCGGGCGGTCGAGCGCCAGTGCGCGCCCGCCGCAATCAAGGGTCTGGAAGGTGTCGAACATGGAAAGCGGCGACGTCGCTCAGGTCTGCGGTGCCGCTCCGCCCAGGGTGCCGGCCGCAGGGCCGATGTCATCCTTCGACGTGCGACCGGACTTGGTCCAGTCCGCCGGCGGCCCGGGGCGACGACCTTCCATCACGGCATCGATCTGCGTGACATCGATGGTTTCATAGGCCAGCAGCGCTTCGGCCATGATGTGCAGCTTTTCGATGTTGTCCTGCAGCAGGGTGCGGGTGCGCGAGTAGGCCTTGTCCAGGATGGTGCGCACGACTTCGTCGATCTTGCGCGCGGTGTCGTCGGACACACTCTTGGTCTGGCTGACCGAACGGCCGAGGAAAACTTCCTCTTCCTCATCGCCATACGCAATCGGACCCATTTCTTCCGACAAGCCCCACTTGGTGACCATGTTGCGGGCCATCTTGGTGGCGCGCTCGATGTCGTTGGACGCACCGGTGGTGACGTGCTCGGTGCCGAAGATCAATTCTTCGGCCACGCGCCCGCCGTAAAGCGAGCACAAGCGGC
>JBBRXD010000321.1:0-2820 GCA_038248775.1 Lysobacterales bacterium
ACTTGGAGGTTCTGCGCAGCATCGGCGCCAAGCACGGCTTCCTCGCCTACCAGATCGATCCGGTGCACGTGGACGGCCAGCGGGTTTCCAGTTCGACGCTGCGCGAGCAACTTGCCACCGGCGACCTCGATGGTGCCGCACGCGGACTGGGCCGTCGCTACGCCATCGACGGCAAGGTCGTGTTCGGGCGCCAGTTGGGCCGACGCCTGGGCTACCCGACCGCGAACATCCGCTTGATGGGCAAGCGCACCGCGCTCACCGGCATCTACGCGACCTGGGTGCATGGCGTCGGGGAAGATCCGTATGCGAGTGTTTCCAGCCTGGGCACGCGGCCGACCGTGTTCGGCACCGAGCCCTTGCTCGAGGCACACCTGTTCGACTTCGATGGCGACCTGTACGGCCAACGCCTGCGGGTGGAGTTCGTCGCGAAATTACGCGACGAGGAAAAATTCGACGACCTGCCGGCACTGGTGCGGCAGATGGACATCGATGCGGCGCAGGCCCGAAAAATCCTGCGCCACGATCAAACAAGAATTGGAGTCAGTGCGTAATGTCCGCAGAGTCGAAGAAAGACTACAAGCACACCATCAGCTTGCCGGACACGGCATTCCCGATGCGTGGCGATTTGCCCAAGCGCGAGCCAGCGATGCTGGCCGCCTGGCAGAAGGCCGACCTGTACCAGCAGGTGCGCGAGCACGCGCGCGGCCGACCCAGCTTCGTGCTGCACGACGGCCCCCCGTATGCCAATGGCGCGATCCATATCGGCCATGCCGTGAACAAGATCCTGAAGGACGTGGTCGTTAAGTCGCGCCTGATCGCGGGCTATGACGCGCCCTTCGTGCCCGGCTGGGATTGCCACGGGCTGCCGATTGAACTGGTGGTCGAGAAAAAGTTCGGAAAGGTGGGCGAGAAGCTCGACGCCGCTGCGTTCCGGCAGAAGTGCCGCGAATACGCGGGCGAACAGATTGAAGGCCAGAGCCGCGATTTCCAGCGCCTGGGCGTGCTGGGCGACTGGAAGAACCCGTATCGCACGATGGACTTCCGCTTCGAGGCGGACATGCTGCGGTCGTTGGCCAAGATCGTCGAGCGCGGCCACCTGGCGCGCGGCGTGAAGCCGGTGCACTGGTGTTTCGACTGCGGATCGGCATTGGCCGAGGCGGAAATCGAATACGCGGACAAGCCCTCGCCAGCCGTGGACGTGGCCTACGATGCGATCGCGCCAGAAGAGATAGGCGCGCGCTTCGGCGTGGATGTGGGCGACGCCATCACCAGCATCCCGATCTGGACGACCACGCCATGGACGCTGCCGGCGAGCCTGGCCGTTACGCTCGGCCCGGATATCGATTACGTGTTGGTGGAAGGGCCCTCGCGCGGCGATCGTCGTGTGCTGCTGGTGTTGGCTGAAGCCTTGTCCGAATCCACCTTGCAGCGCTATGGCATCGACACGCCGGTCGTGCTTGGCCGGGTTAAGGGTTCGGCGCTTGAACTGCTGTCACTGCAGCATCCGTTCTATTCGCGCGTGGTGCCGGTGATCCTGGGTGACCACGTCACCACTGAAGCCGGTACCGGCGCTGTGCATACCGCACCCGGCCACGGCCAGGAAGACTTCGTGGTCGGCCAGAAATACGGCCTGGACGTGCTGAACCCGCTGGATGGGCGCGGCATCTTCCTGCCCAGTACTGAAATTTTCGCCGGTCAGTACATCTGGAAGGCCAACGACACCATCGCTGCCTTGCTGGAAGAACGCGGTGTGTTGCTCGCGTCGAGCAAGCTCACGCACAGCTATCCGCATTGCTGGCGGCACAAGACGCCGGTTGCGTTCCGCGCCACGCCGCAATGGTTCATCTCGATGGAGCGGGCGGGCCTGCGCCCGGATGCGCTTGAAGCCATCAAGCATGTGCAATGGATTCCCGACTGGGGCCAGGCGCGCATCGCCGGCATGATCGATGGCCGCCCGGACTGGTGCATCAGCCGACAGCGCACCTGGGGCGTGCCGATTGCCTTGTTCGTGAATCGCGAAACCGGTGAGCCGCATCCGCGCAGCGTCGAGTTGATGCGCAGCGTTGGCGATCTCGTCGAAAAGAGCGGCGCCGATGCCTGGTTTACGCTCGATCCCGCGCAATTGCTGGGCGACGAAGCAGCCGACTACGACAAGATCACCGACATCCTCGATGTCTGGTTCGATTCCGGCGTGACCCACCAGGCTGTGCTGGCGGCGCGGCCGGAGCAGGGCCTGTATAAACCTGCTGACCTGTACCTGGAAGGTTCCGACCAGCATCGCGGGTGGTTCCAGAGCTCGCTGCTGACCGGCATTGCGATGGACGGCGCCGCGCCGTACAAGGCGGTGCTTACCCATGGTTTTGCCGTCGATGCTGCGGGTCGCAAGATGTCGAAGTCCGTTGGCAATGTCGTCGAGCCGCAGAAGGTCAACGATTCGCTGGGCGCCGACGTGTTGCGCCTGTGGGTGGCCGCGGCCGACTATCGCAACGAGATGTCGGTGTCCGACGACATCCTCAAGCGCAGCGCCGATGCCTATCGTCGTATTCGCAATACGGCGCGCTTCCTGTTGGGCAACCTGGCAGGATTCAATCCCGCCATCCACCTGGTACCGGTGGAAGACTGCCTGTTGCTCGACCAGTGGGCGATGGCGCGTGCGCGTGAGTTGCACGACCGCATCCAGGAAAGCTATCGCGACTACGATTTCGCGCGCGTCGTGTCGCTGGTCCAGAACTTCTGCACCAACGACCTGGGCGCGCTGTACCTGGACGTGACCAAGGACCGCCTGTACACGATGGCCGTGGACAGCGCCGGCAGGCGCTC
>JBBRXD010000322.1:0-2819 GCA_038248775.1 Lysobacterales bacterium
GACCGTGCCTTTCCTGGCGCAGAACCAGATGATCCTCAAGCTGGTGCGCAGCGAAAACATCTCGGCCAACGAGTGGCTGGCCTACCTGGGCGCGGGATTTGCCGCGGCGGCACTGTTGTGGTGGCTGGCGTCGCGTCGTTATCTTGATGAGAGGCTGGCGATCTCTGCCTGAGCGGGTACCTGGCAGGGATCGCGGCCGAGGCCGCTCCCACAAAAGAGGAAGGCCCGGGGTTGCTCCCGGGCCTTTTGCTTGCAGGTTGTGTAACGCTTACTGCGCGAAGTCGAAGGTTCGGGTGACTGTCTGTGGGCCGGCGATGGGCTGGTACTTCCAGCGCCGCACGGCTGCCTGCACGTTGCGCTCAAACACACCTCGCGGGCGCGAGCTGATGATGTCGATGTTGCTTATGCTGCCATCGGCGTTGACGGTGAAGGAAACGACGACCTGTCCCGAGGTCTTCGCGCGCGCGGCCTCCGGCGGATAGGCTGGCTGCGGCGTGTTGATGGCGACCAGCTCGTTGGCTGCGGGGCGCGGGGTCGTCGGCGCCGGGGTGGGCCGCTGGGCGGGCGGCGCGGCGACGACGGGCGCAGGCGGCGGCGTCTGCTGCTGTTGCGGCAGCGGTGATTGCGACGCAGGCGCGGGTTGCGCGGCAGTGGCGTCAGCCTGGCTTTGCTGCGCGGCGGTAGCCGCAGCGGCCTGCAAGGCTCGCGCATCGTCCTGGGCTTTCTTGCGCGCCACTTCATCGGCGGCGAGCTGCGCGGTGGTACGGGTTGCTTCCAACGTCGCCTGTTGCGCCGTTGTCGCCTTGCCCTTCGCGATGGCGTCCGCGATGCGGGCAAGCGAGGGAGCCTGCGGGTCAGCGGACTGGATCAGCAAGCGCAGCCGTTCGGCTTCCAGGAAATCAGCGCGGGTGATCGCCTGTTCCGCCGCTATCACCGCGTAGGGCTGCAGATCCATGAGGGCGCTTTCGGCCGAGGCATTGGGCTTATCGCTCTTCTTGCGCAGCGCAATGTAGTACTCCATCGCATTGTTGCCGGCCGGGGCATAGATGCGCTGTTCGCGCAGGGCCTGGCGTCCGCGGGTCTTGAGTTCGTCGGCGCCCAGGGCGGCAAGGGCAGCGGCTTGTTGCTGGGCGGCCTGGCCTACCGCAGCGTCGGCAGCGGCGGCGGCGGCCGTCGCGGGTGCGGCAGGTTCCGGTTTGTCCGAACAGGCGGCCAGCCCCAGCCCCAGGGCCAGGGCGATTGCCCAGCGAAGGGAGTTAGTAGGCACTTTTACAGATGACATGGGCAGACTCGCTTGGTCGGAGGAATGGGACATGACTTTCAGAACATAAAACTTTGGCCTCTTTGTCAAGACTTTTCCGTTATCGGCATCACTTTCCGATGCAAAAGCCCGAAAAAATTCTTCCCAGAAGCATATCGGCGTCCACCATGCCGGTGATTTGACCCAACTCGAGTTGCGCCAGGCGCAATTCTTCCGCGGCCAGTTCCGCCTGGTTCGAATCCAGGCATGCGCGCGAGCGCGCGAGACACAGTTCGGCCTGTGACAGGGCCTCGAGGTGCCGCGCGCGCGCGCTGAAGCTACCGCCGCCCTCATCGCCCGCAAGTTCGCGCAGTCGCACACGCAGCAAATCCAGACCCAGACTGGTACGCGCGGATACAGCGAAGTGGTCAATTTGTACTACGTTGCTTGATGGCGGCCGGAGATCCGCCTTGTTATGCAACCAAAGTACGCGCGCGCCTTCCGGAATTTCCCGGGCCATGTCCGTTGGCAGGCCGGCGCTGGCATCGCTATCAAGCACCACCAGCACGACATCGGCGCGCTGCAATTCAGCGCGTGCGCGGCGGATGCCTTCGGCTTCTATGCTGTCGGGCGAATCGCGCAAGCCTGCGGTATCCACCAGGGTCAACAACACGCCTTCCAGGTCGAGCGTTTCCCGCAACAGGTCGCGGGTGGTGCCGGCGATGTCGCTGACGATGGCGCGGTCTTCGTCGGCCAGCGCGTTCAACAACGATGATTTGCCCACGTTCGGCGCGCCGATTATCACCACGTGCAGCCCATCCATCAGCCGCTTGCCGCGGCCGGCTTCGCGCATCAGCACGGCGAGTGAGCCGCAAGTCGCGCGCAGGCGCTCGCCCAACTCCGGCGCGGCGAGGAAATCGATGTCCTCGTCGGGAAAATCCAGCGCGGCTTCGACATACATCCGCAGTTGCGTGAGTTGTTCCACCAGATCAGTGATACGCCGGGAAAATTCACCGTCGAGCGATCGCCGCGCCGCGCGCGCCGCGGCCTGGCTACCCGCGCTGATCAGGTCTGCTACCGCTTCAGCCTGGGCGAGGTCGAGCTTGCCTTCGAGGAAAGCGCGTTCGGTGAATTCTCCGGGCCGCGCCTGTCGCGCGCCAAGTTTCAGGCAACGCTGCAACAGCTGCGCAAGCACTACCGGACTGCCGTGTGCCTGTAGTTCAACCACGTCTTCGCCAGTGTAGGACGCAGGCGCGGCAAACCAGATCACGATGCCGTCGTCGATGGTGTCGGCGTTGTCGTCACGAAAACGTACGTACGCGGCTTGGCGCGGGTGCAACCGGCGGGCGCAGATGCCTTCAGCGATCGCGCGCGAGGTCGGCCCGGACAATCGCACGATGCCCACGCCACCGGCGCCTGGCGCGGTGGCGATGGCAGCGATGGTGTCGCGGACGTCCTGGCCAGGCATGGTCCGCGCGAAGGATTACTTCGCGACCACCGCGGTCTTAGGGCCGTGCTGCTTGGTCATCCACCACTGCTGCAACAGGCCGAGCAAGCCGTTGGTAACCCAGTACAGGAC
>JBBRXD010000323.1:0-2816 GCA_038248775.1 Lysobacterales bacterium
CCCATCGTCGGCGTGGATTTCGCCGGACATCAGTCGCATCAGCGTGGACTTGCCCGCGCCGTTGCGGCCGACGATGCAGACGCGTTCGTTGGGTTCGATGCTGAGGTTGACCTGCTGCAGCAGGAGCGGGCCGCCGACGCTAAAGTCGACGTTCTGGAATACGATCAATGACATCCGCCCATTTTACCCGGACCGGGCTGTATCGCGCGTTGTCCACGTCAATCTGTGCGCCAGCCGAACTTCGCGGTCGTCGCCAGAGGCTAGACTCCAAGCATGGACACCCGGGCCGAAAAGCTCTGGCAACGCGGCATGGTCCACTTCCGTCAGGGGAACATGGAAGCCGCGAAAGCCAATTTCGAAGCGTTCCTGGCCCGCGAGCCGGGATCGGGGCCGGGCCATTTCCGGCTTTCGCTGGTGCAAGCGCGGCGCGGCTACTACACCTCCGCCCTCGCCCATTGCCACAAGGCGCTTGAAATCGACCCGGACCGGGTTGAAATCCTGGCCCATCTCGCGCGCTGCCACCTGGGCGCAGGCCAGCCCGAGCAAGCACGCGCACGCGCCACCCAGGCATTGGCGATGCCGCGCGACAACCCAATCGTGCTCGACTCGCTTGGCGTAGTCATGACCCGTCTGGACGAGCAGTCGCTTGCCCTGGAATTATTCGACCAGGCAATCGCGCTGGAACCTGGGCAAGCATCAATGCATTTCAATCGTGCGATGGCAAGCAGGCAGTTTGGTTTGCTGGATGCGGCCGAACAGGACCTGGAAACCTGCCTGTCCCTGCAGCCTTCGCACGCCAAGGCGCACTGGATGCTCGCTGGGCTGCGCACCCAGGACCTGGTGGGCAACCATCTGGTCCGCCTGCGCGGGCAACTCGAAAGCGCCGGCCGGGGCAATGAAGAATTGCTCGCGCTGTCCCTGTTCAAGGAGCTGGACGACCTGGCCAATACCGATGAGGCCGGTCGAGCCCTCGTCCGTGGCATCGCCGCTCGTGGACCGCGGGCAATGGCTGCCGGGCATGATCATCCGGCCCTCGTGGAGGCCATGGTCACGCGATGCACTGACAACTTCGTTGGCCAGCGCGAAAGCATGCGCGCGGAAAACGGCCCGATATTCATCGTCGGCATGCCGCGGTCAGGGGCAGGCTTGTTGGGTAACTTGCTGTCGCGGCATCCGAGGATTTCCCACCTGGTAAGCCAGTCACCTTTTTCACGACTGCTGATGTCGGAACTCGGAAGCCAGTCCACGCGTGCCCTGGTGACAGCAGATGTCGAATCGGCATGCCAACTCGATTTTGAAGCACTCGGAGCGCGCTACCTTTCGGCAGTGGTTCCGGCCGGCGCACGCAATACCCTGGTCTTCGAGAGCCAGCCCCTGAATTACCTGCAGGCCGGCTTCATCGCCCGAGCCCTTCCCAGCTCGCGTTTCCTGCACGTAAGCCGCGACCCGCTCGACAACTGCGTCTCCATCCTTGGCCACGCAGGTGGCGACAGCAGCATCCCCAACGATGACTCCGCGGCGTTGGCGGCGTATTACAGTGATTACCTTCGGCTGATGCAGCATTGGCACGATGTCCTACCCGGTCGAATCATGGACGTCAGCTACGAAAGCCTGGTGGACAAGCCCCAGATGATCCTTCGGGTCGTGTGTGCGTTCCTCGGTATCCGCTACGCCTCGTCCTTGCGACTGGGCCTGCAATTGCACCATCGCAGCCTGGGTCGCGGCCGACGATACCTGCCGAACCTGCCCTTGCTTGAGTCCGGTCTGGCACCTCTTTCGCGTAAATCACGCAGCGCCTGAGCGCTTGGCCTAAGATTCCCGGAGTCCACCCGGGAAGCCACTCGTATGCGTACCTCGAGTTTTCGTGCCTGCCCCTTGTGCGAAGCCATCTGCGGGCTGGAAATGCAATTCGAGGACGGCAAGATGGTCGCCATCCGCGGCGATGATGCCGACCCCTTCAGCCGCGGCCATATCTGCCCCAAGGGCAACGCGATACTCGATCTCGAAGCTGATCCCGATCGCCTGACCACGCCGGTTCGCAAAGTGGACGGCGAGTGGCAATCGATCGGTTGGGACGAAGCATTCGCGCTGGCGGGGCGCGGGCTCGCAGAGGTACAGAAAGCGCATGGTCCCGCAGCGCTCGCAGCGTATCTGGGCAATCCCAACGTCCACCACTTCGGCCACATCGCCTACCTGCCATCCCTGTTGCGATTGTTGCGCACGCCCAACCTGTTCAGCGCGTCCTCGGTGGACCAGTGGCCGCACCAGTTCGTCAACGCCTTGATGTTCGGGCACCAGTTCCTGCTGCCGATTCCAGATATCGATCGCACCGATTACCTGCTGATGCTCGGCGCGAATCCAGTCGCCTCCAATGGCAGCCTGATGACGGCGCCCGGCATTCCGCGCCGGATCAGGGAACTGACGGCGCGCGGCAAGCTCGTGCTGATCGATCCGCGCCGCACCGAAACCGCAGAACTGGCCAGCGAACACCACTTCATCCGACCGGGAAGCGATGGCTTATTCCTGGTGGCGTTCGTGCAGGCGCTCATGCGCCAGGGCCCGGCGCGAACCGCGCTGTACGAAGGAAAACTCGCCGGCCTGGACGAAGCGCTGCAGGCCATCTCCGAGCTCGATTGCAGTGATGTCCAGCAGGTAACCGGCATCGACGCCGGCACCATCGAAAGATTGGCGGCAGAGTTCTACGCCGCGCCCAGCGCCGTGGCCTATGGGCGCATGGGCGTTTCCGTGCAGCGCTTCGGCACGCTATGCCAATGGCTGTTGCAGCTGGCAAACCTGTACACGGGAAACCTCGACCG
>JBBRXD010000324.1:0-2806 GCA_038248775.1 Lysobacterales bacterium
GCTACGATATCCTGGTGTTGCCGCCGTCGTTCCCGTTTGGCGGCATGGAAAATCCGCGCATGACCTTCGCCACGCCAACCGTCATCGTTGGCGACAAGTCCCTGGTCAGCCTGATTGCGCACGAGCTGGCGCACAGCTGGTCGGGCAACCTGGTGACCAATTCGAGCTGGAAGGACATGTGGTTGAACGAAGGCTTCACCAGCTATGTTGAAAACCGCATTACCGAAGACCTGTACGGAAAAGATGCCGCGGAGATGGAAAACGTCATCTCCCAGCACGGCTTGGCCGAAGAGCTGAAAGACCTGGCGCCGGCTGACCAGGCGCTGGCCCTGCCGCCGCTGGTCAACCGCGATCCGGATGAGGCTTTGACCGCGGTTCCCTACATCAAGGGTCAGTGGTTCCTGATGTTCCTGGAATCGCGTTATGGCCGCGAACCCTTCGATGCGTTCCTGCGCAAGTGGTTCGACGACCATGCCTTCACCAGCCAGGACAGCTCGGCATTCGAGCGTTTCATGGAAGCGGAATTGTTCGCCAAGAACCCGGGCAAGACCACGCATGAGGAAATCCACGCGTGGATGCACGGGCCGGGCGTGCCGGCCTTTGCCGTCGCCGCCACGTCGAAGCGATTTGACGCGGTGGACGAACTGCGCGGCCACTGGCTGGCGGGCCACGCCAAGCCGGCCAACATGGATACGTCGAAGTGGACCACGCAGGAGTGGGTGCGCTTCATCGAGGGCATGCCGGAAACGCTCAGCCAGGAACAACTGGCCGAACTCGACGCGGCGTACAAATTCACCGGTACACAGAACGGCGAAATCGCGATGCGCTGGTATCCGCTGACGGTGCGCAGCGGTTACACGACGGCGCGACCGGCCATTGCCCAATTCCTAGGCAGCATCGGCCGCCGCAAGCTGATCATGCCGACCTATGCCGCGCTGGCGAAAACGCCGGATGGTTTGGCCTTCGCCAAGGGCGTATTCGAAAAAGCGCGTCCGGGCTACCACCCGATCACCACCGGATCGGTGGAACAGACGCTGGCCGAGGGCAAGGCCAAGCGCTGACCCGATGGCAAAAGGTCGCTTGGCGCTGGCGGTATCGCTCGGACTGGCGCTGACCACGGTGGGCGTGGCGGCGACCATGCCCGAGCGGGTGCTGGATGCGGAGTTTGCGCGCCAGCGCTGGCTGGCCGGCGCCAGCGTGCACAAGCTGCGCGTCGGCGACCACGACTGGGCTTACCTGGAAGCCGGCCAGGGCCCGCTGATCGTCATGCTGCATGGCTTCACCGGCGCCAAGGAAAACTGGCTGCCGGTAATGCGCGAACTGGCGAAGACGAATCGGGTCATCGCACCTGACTTGCCCGGCTGGGGCCAGAGTGAACGCCAGGCCAGCAGCAACTATGGACCCAACGTGCAGGTCGAGCGCATCGCGCAATTCCTGCAGGCGCTGAAAGAAAAACCCGCGCTCATTGTCGGCCATTCCATGGGCGGGCACTTCACCGGTTTGCTGGCCGCGCGTCATCCGGACCTGGTCGGGCCGATCATGCTGATGTCATCGGCCGGCGTGCTGTTCGAGGAAAACCAGTTTGGCCGCGAAGTGATAGCTGGCCGCAATCCGTTTGAAGTACGCACGCGCGCCGAGTTGCATCGCTATTTGGGCATCGTCTTCACCGATCCGCCTTTCGTGCCCTGGCCTGCCGATGAAGCGATGGTGCGCCGACGGCGCAACGACGCCAGCTTCGAGCAGAAGGTACTCGACTCGATCGGCCGCGGGCCGGAAGCCTTCTCGCTGGAAACCGAGATGGCGCACATCCAGGTGCCCGTCCTGCTGCTGTGGTGCCGCGATGACCGGGTGATCGACGTCAGCGCCGCGGCCATATTCGATCGCGGGCTGGCCAACAGCCGCAGCGTGATCCTGTCGGGTTGCGGGCACATGCCGATGATGGCGCAGCCGGGCAACGTGGCCAAAGCGATACGTGAGTTCGTGCTCAGCGATCCTTACGCGAAGCATCCCGAATTGCCTTGAACGCGTTGCCCTCGCGATAGTTCGGCCACGCACGATTGGTCGACAGCACCTTGCCCACGCCGTACAGCGCGTTCAGGTCCTGCACGATGCCGCGCAGGTCCCATTCGGGATCGAAGTTGTCGGCGGCCTTGTGGTAGCGCTTGGCGGTGTAGTCATCGGTCTGTGCCAGGCCGTACTCGCGGCCCTTCTCGATGTGGTCCACGCCGCCCTTGGCATAAAGCGCGGGCACGCCGGCCTTGGCGAAGCTGAAATGATCCGAACGGAAGAACTGGCCCTTCTCGGGCGCGCTTTCTTCAGTCAACACGCGGTTCTGCTTGTCGGTTATCGGGCGCAGCACGTCTTCGAGTTCGGAATTGCCCAGACCCACCACCACCAGGTCCCGGGTCAGTCCAACAACCGGCATCGCGTCGATATTGATGACCGCCACGGTCTTTGCCAGCGGCACTACGGGATGCGCGGCGTAGTAGGCCGATCCAAGCAAACCCGATTCTTCCAGGGTCACGAACAGGAACACCACGCTGCGTTCGGGCTTCGGGTCCTGCACGGTGAACTGCTCGGCAATCTCCAGCACGCCGGCCACGCCGGTCGCGTTGTCGATGGCGCCGTTGTAGATATTGTCGTCGGGCTCGTTGGAATGCGTACCCAGATGGTCCCAATGCGCCGAATACACGATGGCTTCATCGGGATACTTCGTCCCTCGGAGGCGCGCGACCACGTTGCGCGATTGCGATTGCGAAATCGTGCTGTGCAATTCAGCGTCCAGCCTGGCATCGCCCAGCGGCAC
>JBBRXD010000325.1:0-2800 GCA_038248775.1 Lysobacterales bacterium
GCACCAGTGGGAGCGGCCTTGGCCGCGATAGCTCCAGGCAATTCGGGTGGCGATCCAGATGGCGATCACCCAGCGTCGAGGTCGCCCAATGCCTGGATCAGGCGACGAGCGCGTTTGTCGGGCTTGGAGGTGGGCGCGCGATAACCGGTAGCTTCGAGCCGGCGCTTCTCGACTTCGGCGGCGCGGCGCGTGATGGAATCGGGCGACTCGACATACAGCGCGCGCGCAATCGTCGCGGAACCGCGCTTGCTGCTGAGGACAAGCACTTCGATCTCGAACAATTCGTCACCGCGACGCACGGAAAGTTTTTCGCCGGACTTGAGTCCGCGCGACGCCTTCGCACTTTGTCCTTCGACTTGCACCCTGCCCGATTCGATCGCCTGCTTGGCCAGGCTGCGGGTCTTGTAGAAGCGCGCGGCCCACAGCCACAGGTCAAGTCGTACGGAAGGAATCGTTTCTGTCATGGCTTCTTTGCGAAAACGGCCGCTTTCGCGGCCGTCTTGCTTGCACTGATCGATGGGATCAGCCGGCCGTGCGCGCACCCAGGTCTTCCTTGATGCGGGCCTTCTTGCCCTGCAGCTCGCGCAGGTAGTACAGCTTGCCGGCGCGGACCGCGCCGCGGCGCTTGACGGTGACCGAGTCGATGATCTGGCTGTGGGTCTGGAACACGCGCTCGACGCCGAAGCCGTGCGAAATCTTGCGGACGGTGAAAGCCGAATTGATGCCGGCATTCTTGATCGCGATGACAACGCCTTCATAGGCCTGCACGCGCTCGCGATTGCCTTCCTTGACCTTCACGTTGACCACCACGGTGTCGCCCGGGCCGAAATCCGGAAACTGGCGGGTAATCTGTTCGGCTTCGAATTGCTGGAGGAGCTTGTTCATGGTTGCACCGGTAAGGATCGTTCGATCTGATTCTGGGGCCGTTGGACGGCGACTTAGCTGTCCATTATAGCCAGCGAAGCTGCTGATTGGCTAGGGGTTTTCAACATCCGGGCCGGGCCGGGGCGATTCGGCCCATTCCGACTGGAAAGCAGCCAGCAGCTTGCGGTCGGCGGGGTCGAGTTCCAGCATGGCCAACAGGTCCGGGCGACGCAGCCAGGTGCGTCCCAAGCTTTGCTGGCGGCGCCAGCGGCGGATGGCAGCGTGGTCGCCGGACAGAAGCACCGGCGGCACGCCTTCGGTGCCGAGCGACTCGGACCGCGTGTAATGCGGACAATCGAGCAGCCCGTCCTCGAAACTGTCCTGGCTGGCCGATTCCGCATCGTTCAGTGCGCCTTCCTGCAGCCGCCCCACCGCGTCAATCAGCACGGCCGCGGCCAGCTCGCCGCCGGACAGCACGTAGTCGCCGATCGACAGTTCTTCATCAACTTCGCGGTCGATGAAGCGTTCATCCACGCCCTCGTAACGGCCGCAAACCAGGATCAGGCGCTCGCATGCCGCCAGCTCGCGCGCCTTACGCTGGGTAAGCGCCGGCCCCTGCGGGCTGAGGTAGATCACCCGTGCCGGCGCGGGATCGGCCGCGCGCGCCGCCTGCAGGCAAGCAGTCAACGGCTCGGGAAGCATCACCATGCCCGGGCCGCCACCGAAGGGGCGGTCGTCCACGCGGCGGTAATTGTCGGTGGCGTAATCGCGCGGATTCCAGGCGTCGACGGAGAGCAACCCGCGCTCAAAGGCGCGACCGACCACGCCAACTTGGGTGCACTGGCGGATGAAATCTGGAAACAGCGTGAGCACGTCAATGCGCATGCTCAGAAATCCGCGTCCCAATCGACCAGCACCTCGCCCTTGTCGAAATCCACTTCGACGATGAACTGTTCCGGGATATAGGGGATGAGGTGTTCGCGCGTACCAGTGACAACCATGACGTCGTTGGCGCCGGTTTCGAACAGGTAGGACACGGTGCCAAGGTCGATGCCTTCGCGGTTGCTCACGCGCAGGCCTTCAAGGTCCACCCAGTAATGTTCGCCCGGCTTGGGCTTGGGAAGGCGGCTGCGCGGCACCCAGATTTCAGCGCCGGCCATTGCATCGGCCGCGTCGCGGTCGTCGATGCCGGGAATGGTGATGACCATGCCCTTGTTGGTTTCGCGTCCGCGTACATCCTGCACTTCGCGCTCGACGCCCTGGTGCAAGAGCAGCCACGGCTGGTATTTCATCGCCGTCGACACCGGGTCGGTGAACGAATGCAATTTCAGCTCGCCCCGAACGCCGAAAGCGCCGAGGACCCTGCCCAGCAGGATTCGGCGCTCTTGGGTCATGATCGATTCCCCGCGTCGTAACGCGAGGCAAAGGCTCAGGCCGAAGCCTGGCCCGAGACTTCCTTGACCAGCATGCGGACTTTGTCAGTCAGCTGCGCACCCTGGGAAACCCAGTGGTTGACGCGGTCGGTGTTGAGCTCGACGCGCTTTTCCTGGCCCTGCGCCACCGGGTTGTAGAAACCCAGGCGCTCGAGCGAACGACCGTCCCGCTTGTTGCGATGGTCGGTTGCGACGATGTGATAGAAGGGACGCTTCTTGGCGCCGCCACGGGTCAGGCGAATCTTGACCATTTTCAGTGTGCTCTTTGGTTCTGGATGGATGCCGGGGCGCGCGCGATTAAGCTCGGGCCTTCGGGGAGCCGGGAAGTATAACCGTTTGTCCCCCCTATGAAAACTCTCTCTGGCGTGTGTGTGGGAGCGGCCTCGGCCGCGACACCTCCCACTACCGCCGGAACCCACCCGGAAACCCACCCCCACCCCCGCCCATCAACCCTTTCATCCCGCGCATCATCCCCTTCATGCCGCCGACAGCCAGCTTGGACA
>JBBRXD010000326.1:0-2783 GCA_038248775.1 Lysobacterales bacterium
AGGTAGTCGACGCCGAAGTCGATCGAACCGCCGCGCGCAAAGCCGAGGCTCGAGCCATCGAGAAAATCGAGCCCGAGCGTGAGCTGCAGCCCGACGAGATGGCTGTGGAACGCGCTCATCTTCGGATCGGCGGTGACGAACGCGTCGTCGGCGGCGTAGTTCGAGTTGTCCGGCTGGTAGAAGTACGCGCGCGTCTGCGAATAGAAGCGGTAGCGCAGGCGCAGCTGCGCGAGATCGGTGATCTCTTGATAGATGCGCGCCTCCGGCGTCAGCGCGGCGACGTCCCACGAGTCGATGTACGCGCGATAGAGCGCCTGCAGCGAGGTGCGCGTCGCCGGCAGGTACCAGGCGAGGCGCGCGTAGATCGCGTGCACCAGTGCGGGCATCGCCAGCAGGCGCACTTGCCCCTGCCGCAAGCTGCCCGGTCACGACCTTCATGCCGACTTTTAACTGGCCACCGGTTATCTCGGTCATCGATCCGTTGGTGTCGCCAGTGACAACCGATACCGATTTCAAGCTGCCATCGGCTTGCAGAACCGACACGTTTTGAGTCGATCCCTTGCCAATCGTTGCCGTGCGTTCCGCGCCACCGCGGCGCAGGCGCGGCGGGCCAAAGGCGCTGGCGATGCCACCCGCTTGCGCGGGAGCTGTGCCTTCACCGGGGCGAAACCGCAGCGCCGCGTTGGGAATCAGCAGAACGCCGTTCTTCTCCGTCGTGGTGATGTCCGCCGTTGCTGTCATCCCCGGCCGCAACCGGATTTGCGGGTTAGACACTGCTAACGTCGCGCTATAGCTGACGACTTGGTTCGCCGACGCTGTCGTCGTCGCCGTTTGGGCCGACAGGTTGGAACCCAGATTCACCCGCGTAATGGTTGCCGGGAAGCTTTCGCCAGGAAACGCATCGACGGCAAAGGCCGCCTTCTGCCCGGCTTGAACTTCGCCCACATCAGCTTCATCAATCGCGACTTCGAGCTTCATCTGCGTCAGATCTTCGGCGATGACGAACAAGGTTGGCGTGTTGAACGATGCCGCCACGGTCTGGCCCGGCTCAACCTGTCGCGCGAGGATAACGCCGTTGACGGGCGAGCGGATAACAGCGCGCACCAGATTATATTGGTTGGATGACAAGGTGGCCCGCGCTGCGCCGACATTGGCCTGCGCAGAGCGAACATTGGCAACCGCCCGAGCACGATCGGCAATCGCCTGCTCCATTTCGGTCTTGGAAGGAACGCGGCCGTCCGACAACCGGCTGACTTCCTGCAACCGCGCCAACTGCGCGCTCGATTGCGCCAGCGTTGCCTGGGCCTGCGCCACCGACGCAATCGTTGAGCTCAATTGCGCGCCGCTCTGGTTCACCGAATCCTGAAACCGGGTGGGATCGATGATCGCAATCGGCTGGCCCTTTGCCACCCGGTCATTCACGTCAACCAGCACCCTGGACACTAAGCCGGACACTTCGGAGCCAACATCAACCTGATTGGTCGGCGCAAGCTTGCCCGTCGCCGATACCGACACGACCAGCGCACCCTTTTCGGCCGTTTCCGTCGCGTAATTGGGCTTTGGCGCAGGCGCGAACAGCCGCATTGCCAGCAGGATCAGCAGCAGCACGCCAATCGCGACGAATACCCATTTGACGATTTTGCGCCAGGCCGGCACCTCGCGCTTGCCCAGAAAATCGTTGAGATCAGTGGTGGTTGCGTCGGCCATGTCGTTTCCTGCGGCTATTTTGCGGGCGCGGTAAGGGACGAAATCGATGGCGGGTCAGCGCTGTCCCACCCGCCGCCCAGCGCCAGATAAAGTTGCACCAGCGCCTGCGCCCGGTCTGCGCGCACATTGCTCAACCCGTTTTGGGCGGTGAACAGCGCGCTTTCACTGGTGTTGAGCCGGGTGATATCGGTAAGCCCGGCACGATACTGGCTGCGGGCAAGCACGGCGGCGTTGGTGGATGCATCCAGTGCGGTTGCAAAATCCTGCTCGCGCGCGGTGGCGGTTTGCAGCGCGGTCAGCGCGTTTTCCACATCCTCCAGCGCGCGCAGCACGCTTTGCTTATACGCCGCAAACGCCCCTTCGGCAGCGGCACGGCGCGACCGGACGATCGAACGGTTTCGGCCCGCATCAAAAATCGTCTGGGCAATGCTGCCAAACACCCGGCCTGTGATGATGTCCGTCAGGCGATCGATCATGCCGGCATTGGTGCTGATGCTCGTCGTCAGGTTCAGCACGGGATAAAGCTGCGCCTTGGCAACGCCGATCTGCGCGGTCGCCGCGGCCAGGTTACGTTCGGCGACCAGCACATCAGGGCGCAGCCGGATGATGTCGGCAGGAATGCCCACCGGCACGCTATCTGGCCCGCGCGGGATCGGCTGGGTCGCGGCGAGTTCAGCCTTCAGCGCGCCCGGGGCCTGACCCGTCAACACGCCAAGCCGGTTGGCCGCCTGCTGAAAGCTTTGTTCAAGCAGCGGCACTTGCGTCGCGGTTTGCGCGCGTTGCGAGCGGGTTTGTTCGGTATCAAAAGACGATACCAGCCCGGCCTGCATCCGAAAGCCGACAATCTCCAGATTATCGTCCTGAATGGCCAGCGACCCGCGCGTTATCGCCAGATTGGCCTGCGCTGCGAGGGCGATGATATAGTTGCGGGCCACTTCTGACGCGGTCGAATTACGCACCTGCGCCACGCTGTACGCGCTCGACGCCTGGCTGGCGCGACTTGCCTCTATCCCGCGCCGCACGCCGCCGAACAGATCCACCTGGTACGACGCATCCGTGCTGAGCGCGTAATTTTC
>JBBRXD010000327.1:0-2774 GCA_038248775.1 Lysobacterales bacterium
AATTGAAACACCAACGGGACCTTTACTGCCGGAAGCGGCTGCGACGTCGGCCCCTGCGATCAGCGGCGCGTCGCCATTGCCAACGCCGCCACATGACACCTGGCTGATCGTTGCTGGCGGCGGGCTTGCCGTGCTGTTGCTGGCGCTCGGGGGATGGGTGGCCGTCCGGCGGCGGCGGGCAGCCGAGCGCGAGCCTGTTGAGCGGACGGAGGTTGAGTGGGCCGACGTTGCGCGGGCCGCCGCGGCGCCAAGGGCCACAATTCCCGCAGCACGGCCCGTTGCGCCACCACCTCCGCGACAGCAACTGGCCGAACCTTCGCCGCCGCCCGTTCCGCCGCCCGCCGATTTACAGCCAAAACCATCCATGCTGCGGCCTGCAGCACCCGAAGCGGCCCCTGAGGCTGCCCCTGCATTGCGCCCCTGGCTCGAAATCGATTTCGTGGCCAAGCGCGCGGGCACGAACCTGACCAGTGCGACGGTGGATTTTGAGCTTGGGGTTCGGAACATCGGCTCGGTTGCCGCGCATGACGTTCGTATTCTGGTGCAATTGCTCACCGCCAATCCGGCACAGAGCGCGCAATTGCATAGCGTCTTCCGCCGTCCGGTTGATCAGCCAATCATGGCCCCGTTTGGGCTTGATCCGCTGGATACCGCGCGGATCAATGCCGTTGGGACGCTGGCCAGCGACAAGATCAACCGGATCGATCTTGATGGCCGCACCATGTTTGTCCCGATCCTTGCGGTTCGCGCGGTCTATGGTTGGGCGGGCAACAAGGGCGAACAGGGCGCCACCGCCAACGCCTATATCCTGGGCATTGACCGCGATGGGCAGGAAAAGATGGAGCCGCTATGGCTCGATAACGGCCCACGCATGGCCGATCGCATCACCCACCGGCTGCACGAGATTGGCATAAGGCGTTAGACAGTACCTGGGCGGCACAAAAAAGGGCCGCTCCTTTGCAGGAGCGGCCCCTTTTCGACGTGCCGGTCGACAGGGGCGTTAACCCCCGTTGACCGCCAGCCGATTACTTGAGTTCGACGGTCGCGCCAGCTGCTTCCAGCTGAGCCTTGACCTTCTCGGCCTCGTCCTTCGAAACGCCTTCCTTGACGGCCTTTGGAGCCGATTCAACCAGCGTCTTGGCTTCGGTAAGGCCCAGGCCGGTCAGGGCGCGGACTTCCTTGATGACGTTGATCTTCTTGCCACCGTCGCCGGTAAGGATCACGTCAAATTCGGTCTGCTCTTCTACCGCCGGTGCTGCTGCACCGCCGCCGCCAGGTGCTGCAACTGCAACTGCTGCTGCAGCGCTAACGCCCCACTTTTCTTCAAGCATCTTCGAAAGCTCAGCGGCTTCGAGGACGGTCAGTTCACTCAGGCTGTCTACCAGCGCGTTCAGGTCTGCCATGATATTTTCTCCAGTTCGGGGGCGGGCATTGGCCCGTTGCCCCATCGTTGTTCAGTCAAAAAAACCCGAAAATCAGGCTGCTTCCTTCTCCGCATAGGCAGAAAGAACGCGCGCAAGCTGCGCTGCCGGGGCCTGCGTGATCGTCGCCAGCTTGGTTGCCGGGGCAACAAGCAGACCGAGGATCTTGGCACGCAGTTCATCCAGCGAGGGCATCGTGGCGAGTGCCTTCACACCATCTACGTCGAGGACGGTCGCGCCCATTGCCCCACCCACGATTTCGAACTTGTCGTTCGTCTTCGCGAATTCCACAGCCACTTTGGCGGCTGCGACGGGATCAATCGAGGTGGCAAGACCAACTGGCCCGGTGAACATGTCACCCAGCGAGAGATAGTCAGTGCCATCGAGCGCGATCTTGGCAAGCTTGTTCTTCGAGACCTTGTAGCTCGCCCCGGCTTCGCGCATTTTTGTCCGCAGCACAGATGACTGTGCAACGGTCATGCCCAGATTGCGGGTCACAACGACCACGCCAACTTCGGCAAAAGTGCGGTTCAGCTCGGCAACGAGTTCGGACTTTTCAGCACGATCCATGCCATTCTCCACGTTTTTGAACAGGCCGCACAAACGACCTGCCCGGTTCAAACCGGACGCAGGGGACTATCCCCAGCGTCCAGGGTGTCCATTCGATGGGGCATGGGAAACTGACCGCGCTAGGCGGCAGCAAACCGAAGCGGACCCAAAGGCGGCGCAAGCGGTTCAAAAATTCCATTCCCCGTCTCGGCAGGAAATTAAGGCTGGAGAATTCCAGCCACCTACTGTCTCGGACGGCAACCCGGTTCGCACGAATGCTGACCGGGTGATGGCGTGCGCTTAGCGGGATTGGGGTGAAAGTCAATCCAGTGGTCGTCTCCAGCATCGCCGACACCGTCTTGCCCTCCGGCGCTTGCCATCGCAAAGAATGACGCAATCTGAGGTTGGAGGGAATGGCCGCATGAACAGTTCGCTACCGTCGCTGGCTATCATCACCGGTGCGTCGTCTGGGGTGGGCCTGTATAGCACCGCTGCGCTGATTGAGCGGGGCTGGCACGTGATTATGGCGTGTCGCGATACAGAAAAAGCGGCAGCCGCTGCTGCAGCCATGGGCCTGCGGGCGGATCGGTTTGAGATCGCCCATCTCGATCTGGCGTCGCTGGCATCGGTGCGGGCGTTTGCGGCGGCGTTTCGGGAAAGCGGGCGACCGCTGGATGCGCTGGTGTGCAATGCCGCCACCTATCTGCCGCTGCTGAAGCAACCGGCACGCTCGCCCGAAGGCTATGAGTTGAGCGTTGCGACCAATTATCTCGGCCATTTCCTGCTGGCAAACCTGATGCTGGA
>JBBRXD010000328.1:0-2772 GCA_038248775.1 Lysobacterales bacterium
GACTTTGCCCGCCAGTATCCCGGCATCAGCCTGGACCTGGACCTGTCACCCCGCTTCAGCGATCTGGTCACCGAGCATGTGGACCTTGCCATCCGCCTGGGAGAGGTTGTGGGCGATCAACTGGTGGTGCGGCGCCTTGGGGCCATCGAGCAGTTTCTGTTCGCGGCCCCTGGCTACTTGGCTCTGCACGGCCATCCCCAACAACCCGCCGATCTGGTGGAGCATGCCTGCATCACCGCTGGCAGCGCGCAGCAAGCCAGCAATTGGCGCCTGCAGCGCGATGGGCACGCCATGGAGGTTGAGGTACGCGGCCACTTCGGCATCAACAACCCCGGATTGATCAGGCTGCTGGCGGAGCGGGGCTTGGGTATCGCAGCCCTGTCACACAAACTGGCGCGCGAAGCCGTCGGCGCCGAGCGCTTGGTCCGCGTGCTGCCGGATTGGGCGTTCAAACCCATGGCAGTGCACGCCGTGATGGTCAGTCGCATGCAGTCGGCGAGCGTGCGCGCCTTGGTGGATTTTTTAGCCGCACGCCTTTCACTGGAATGAATGAATGGGGGCGCGACTGAATCGCCCCGGCCCAGAGCCCCACTGGATCAAAATAATCTGGCAACCGTGCTCAAGAGCACAATGGAGAAGCCAGCGTTTGCGCATGAACGCAAAGCGCGTTTGCCAGAGGGCTACACAATCAGGTTGGGGACGCGGAAGTGGGCGGTGTTCAACCCCGGCACGCATGAAGAGGCAGGGATCGAAGATTTTGATAGGGACACTGTACGACGAGTCATAGAAAACCTGACAGCCCTAGACGACGTGCTGGCGGGGCATTGAGAATGCCCAGATGTTGTAGTGAAAGACTGCTCCTGGCCGATTTCGGCCACATGGCAACGACGGCACTCCAGCCCGATCAACTTCGTGCGTCTGCCCTTCCTGGCGACATTCAGCATCGCAACGAGGAATTTCCGCACGAAACTCAGTGGGAAGCGCGATCCCGATGCCACCCACGATGCTTGATGTCCAGATACAGGCTGTAAACCGCAGTAAAACTCGGAAACAGGTTCTGCAGCACGCCAACCGCATCCTGCTTGGCCGAGAAGACGAAGTAGCTGAGCGTCATCAGGCTGCCGATGATGCTCATGTACCAGAAGGCGCGTGGGATGACCGGCTTGCCGTGGCGGCGCGAGGCGATGAACTGGATCAGCCAGCGGCCACCGAACATCAATGCGCCGGTCAGGCCGATCAGTTTCCAGGGCGTGATATGGATGCCGATGCCGCTCATCCATACGATCTGCTCATTCATGGGCGCACCGCCTCGCGCACGGCGGTGCGCTTGTTGCGCTTGATCAGCCAGCCCACGCCGCGCAGGTCGGCCAGGCCAACCCAGGCGCGCTGCAGGTTGTTGTATTTGGACACGCCGGTGGAGCGCTCGCGATGGTTCACCGGAACGCTCACGCAATTCCAGCCGGCGCGTTTGAACAGGGCCGGCAGGTAGCGGTGCATGTGGTCGAAGTAGGGCAGGTCGAGGAAGGCGTCGCGCTCGAACAACTTGATGCCGCAGCCGGTGTCGGGCGTTTCATCGCGCAGCAGTCGCGAGCGGATGGCGTTGGCGAATTTCGAGGCCCAGCGCTTGCTGCCGGTGTCGCGCCGATTGACGCGCCAGCCGGCGAACAGTTTCAGCGATGCGTCGGATGACGCACGCACCTCGAGCAGTTTCGGGATATCGGCCGGGTCGTTCTGGCCGTCGCCGTCCAGGGTGGCGATCCAGGCGCCGCGCGCGGCTTTCACGCCGGTGCGGATGGCAGTGCTCTGGCCGCTTTGCGTCAGGTGGCCGAGGACGCGCAATTCCGGCGTCGCCTGCATCAGTTGCTGCAGCACCGCGAAGCTGTCGTCCTTCGAGCAATCGTCCACGTAGACGATTTCGAACGCAATTCGACCGCGCAGGGCCGCGCCGATTTCAGCAACCAGCGGGCCGACGTTGTCGCGTTCGTTGAACACCGGCACGACGACGGATAGTTCGGGCGCGTCCACCGCGGTCATGCCTCACCCATGCGATTGGCTGTGGAAGTCATCGATACCTCGTTTTATCCTGCGCGACCGCGGATTTTTTCCAGGATGCCTTCCAGCGCATCCAGGCCGTGGTACTCGATAACCAGCTTGCCGCGTCCGCCGCGGCCGTGCTGTACGTCCACTTTGGCATTGAGCCGCTCGGAAAGTTCACGCTCCAGCGCAACGATGTCGGCGTCGGCCTTCTTGGACGGCTTGGCGTCCTTGCGGGTGGGCAGCTTGCCCTGCGCCAGTTGCTGCGCGCGGCGTTCGACTTCGCGCACCGACAAGCCCTGTTCGGCCGCTTCCTTCGCCAATGAAATCGCCGCCGGCGCTGCCAATGTGAGCAGCGCGCGCGCGTGGCCCATTTCCAGTCGCCGCGCTTCCAGCAAGGCGCGGATTTCTTCCGGCAGCTCGAGCAGGCGCAACAGGTTGGACACCGCGGCGCGCGACCGACCGACGGCCTCGGCGGCGTTCTGGTGGGTCAAGGAGAATTCGTCGATCAGGCGGCTGAGCGCGACTGCTTCTTCCAGCGGATTGAGATCCTCACGCTGGATATTTTCAATCAGCGCCATCGCGATGACGGAACGATCGTCCACGTCGCGCAGCACGACCGGAACCTCGGCCAGCCCGGCCTGCTTGGCCGCGCGCCAGCGGCGCTCGCCGGCGATGATTTCGTATTTGTTGCGGCCCACTTCGCGCGCGACGAGCGGCTGGATCACGCCCTGCGCC
>JBBRXD010000329.1:0-2765 GCA_038248775.1 Lysobacterales bacterium
CATGCCGTTTTTCCTTTTGGGGGGGGGTTGGGGGGTGATATACACGGGGGGGCCGGGGGGGCCCGGGGCTTTTGTTTGGGGGGGCCGTGGCCGGCTTGGCCCTGCGCGCCCACGCCCGCTCCCACACAGGGCGCCCCCACACAGGCCGCTCGCACAGAGTCGATTTCCACTCCGGCTTTCAGGCTATAATTGCGCGCTTCCCGCACCCGGAGCCGCCCATGCTGCGCATCCAGGCCGAAGCGCTGACGTTTGACGACGTCTCCCTCGTTCCCGCCCATTCCACAGTCCTGCCCAAGGACGTCAATCTTTCAACGCACCTGACGCGTGGCCTCCGGCTGAACCTGCCGATCGTTGCCGCAGCCATGGACACCGTTACCGAGGCCCGGCTGGCCATTGCAATGGCGCAACTGGGCGGCATCGGCATCCTGCACAAGAACATGAGCCTCAAGCAGCAGGCCGCGCATGTGGCTCAGGTCAAGCAGTTCGAGGCCGGTGTCATCCGCAATCCCTTCACCGTCAGCCCGGACACCACCATCGGTGAAGTCCTGAAGCTTACGCGGGCGCGTAATATTTCCGGCGTGCCGGTGGTTGATGGCGGCCTGCTGGTCGGCATCGTCACCAGCCGCGACATGCGCTTCGAGACCAAGCTCGACGATCCGGTCCGCCACATCATGACCAAGAAGGACAAGCTCGTTACCGTGCGCGAAGGCGCATCGGATGAGGAAGTCCTGCAAATGATGCACAAATACCGCATCGAGAAGGTGCTGGTGGTAGACGATGAGTTCCGCTTGCGCGGGTTGATCACCGTCAAGGACATCCAGAAAGCGCGCGACAACCCCAATGCCGCCAAGGACATCGCCGAGCGCCTGTTGGCTGGCGCCGCAGTGGGAGTGGGCGGCGATACCGAAGCGCGCGTGGAAGCACTGGTGCAGGCCGGCGTCGACGTGATCGTGGTGGATACCGCGCACGGCCATTCGCAGGGCGTGCTGGACCGCGTGAAGTGGGTGAAGAAGAACTTCCCGAACGTCGAAGTAATCGGCGGCAACATCGTGACCGGTGACGCGGCGCTCGCGCTGATGGATAACGGCGCCGATGCAGTGAAGGTGGGCGTCGGCCCGGGCTCGATCTGCACGACGCGAATCGTCGCTGGTGTCGGCGTGCCGCAGATCACCGCGATCGCGATGGTGGCTGAGGTGTTGAAAGGCCGCATCCCGCTGATTGCCGATGGCGGCATCCGCTACTCGGGCGACATCGGCAAGGCACTGGTGGCTGGCGCGAGCACGGTGATGATCGGCGGATTGTTCGCCGGCACCGAGGAAGCGCCTGGCGAGGTGGAGCTGTTCCAGGGCCGGTCCTACAAGAGCTACCGCGGCATGGGCTCGATCGGTGCGATGGAGCTCGGATCGAAGGATCGTTACTTCCAGGATGCGTCCGACGCCGACAAGCTTGTGCCGGAAGGCATTGAAGGGCGCGTCCCGTATCGCGGCCCGTTGGCCAATATCGTGCACCAGCTCGCAGGGGGCGTTCGCGCCTCGATGGGCTATGTCGGCTGCGCCAACATCGAAGAGATGCGGACCCGTCCGAAATTCGTCCGCGTCACGTCCGCCGGCACCCGCGAAAGCCACGTGCACGACGTGCAGATCACCAAGGAACCGCCCAACTACCGCGCCAGCTGACCGAGGCGCGGCAGAGTTTCACTTCCCCCGAGTGGCCAATGACCGATATCCATAGCGACAAGATCCTGATCCTCGATTTTGGTGCGCAGTACACGCAGCTGATTGCCCGCCGGGTTCGCGAGTTCGGCGTGTACTGCGAGGTATGGGCCTGGGACCATGACCCGTCCGAGATCGCGCGTTTCGCGCCGAGAGGCATCATCCTGTCGGGTGGCCCTGAGTCGACCACGGAAGACGGTTCGCCACGCGCCCCGCAGGAAGTCTTCGACGCCGGCGTGCCCTTGCTGGGCATCTGCTATGGCATGCAGACCATGGCGCTGCAGCTCGGTGGTGCAACCGAGGGCGGTCACCATCGCGAGTTCGGCCATGCTCAAGTTGAAGTAACCGCCGAGTGCGCGCTGCTCGACGGCCTGAAGGACCAGGCAGGTTCACCGCCGCGGCTCGACGTCTGGATGAGCCATGGCGACCGCGTGACCGGGATTCCGGAAGGCTTCGCCATCGCCGCACGCACCGAATCAGTGCCGATCATCGCCATGGCCGATGAATCGCGCCGCTGGTATGGCGTGCAGTTCCATCCCGAGGTCACCCACACCAAATCGGGCGAAGCGATGCTTCGCCGCTTCGCCGTGGACATCTGCGGCTGCGCAACCCTGTGGACAGCGGCCAACATCATCGATGACCAGATCGAGCGCGTGCACCGGCTGATTGGCACTGACAACGTGCTGCTTGGGCTTTCCGGCGGCGTGGACTCGTCCGTGGTCGCGGCGTTGCTGCACAAGGCCATCGGCGATCGACTCACCTGCGTGTTCGTCGACACCGGCCTGCTGCGCTGGCAGGAGGGCGACCAGGTGATGGCGATGTTCGCCGAGCACATGGGCTTGAAGGTGATCCGCGTTGATGCGGCAGAGCGCTATTTCTCGGCGCTCGCCGGCGTGTCCGACCCGGAAGCCAAGCGCAAGATCATCGGCCGCCTGTTCGTGGAAATCTTCGACGAAGAGTCTTCGAAGCTGGACGATGTGAAGTGGCTGGCGCAGGGCACGATCTATCCCGATGTGATCGAATCGGCCGGCAGCAAGACCGGCAAGGCCCACG
>JBBRXD010000330.1:0-2739 GCA_038248775.1 Lysobacterales bacterium
ATCAGGAAGATCAGGAAGAGTTCGAGGTTGCCTTGTCCGTGCATGTACCCTCCGCGTCGCACCGATTATGCCGCGACCATGGCCTGGACGGGTCGGATGAATGCCGAGGTCATGAATTGGAAGCATGAAGACAGTTCCGCCACCATCACTGTCAAGTCGCTCAAGCCGCCGCAGTTTCCGATGGAGCTGATGCGCGCCGACGTCTCGGGCCGCGTCCTGCTCGGGCTTCGGATCGACGCGAACGGAACAGTGGCCGAAGTATCGGCAATCCAGTCCATGCTGGTGGGCGTGCGCGGCAACGACCACGTTTTGGCGGCTTTCATCAAGCAATTTGAAAAGACGGCGATGGTCAGTGCCAAGCGTTGGACCTTCAATGTTGTAGCCCGCTCGGGCTCGCCACCCGCGCGCGACATGACCTTGGTGGTGCCGGTGGAATTCGTGATGCAGGGCGTCAAGCTGGACGTGCCGGGGAAATGGCAGGCAGTGGTACGCCTTCCCAGGCACGACTTGCCCTGGCTGCCGCCGCAAACCGAAGGCATGCAGCAGATCGGTGTCTCTGACGTGGGGGGCAGCGAGACGATGTCGGTTGCAACGTCGTTGCAGTTGACTGGCAACGTAATCGGATCCGCGCTCTAGCTCGGGGCCATCCGCCGGCCCACATAAAAAAGCCCCGCATCGCGGGGCTTCTTCATTTTCCCGCCGGCGCCTCAGCGCTTCATCGAACCGAAGAACTCGTCATTCGACTTGGTGGTCTTCATCTTGTCGAGCAGGAATTCCATGGCCGACAACTCGTCCATCGGGTGCAGCAGCTTGCGCAGGATCCAGATCTTCTGCAGCAGGTCCGGGTCGATCAGCAATTCCTCGCGGCGGGTACCCGAGCGGTTGATGTTGATGGCCGGATAGACGCGTTTCTCGGCGATGCGACGGTCCAGGTGGACTTCCGAATTACCGGTGCCCTTGAACTCTTCGTAGATCACCTCGTCCATCTTGCTGCCGGTATCGACCAGCGCCGTTGCAATGATCGTCAGCGAGCCGCCTTCTTCCACGTTGCGGGCCGCGCCGAAGAACCGCTTCGGGCGATGCAGGGCGTTGGCGTCCACACCGCCGGACAGGACCTTGCCGGAACTGGGCACGACCATGTTGTAGGCGCGGGCAAGGCGGGTGATGGAGTCGAGCAGGATGACGACATCGCGTTTGTGTTCAACCAGTCGCTTGGCGCGCTCGATCACCATTTCTGCAACCTGCACGTGGCGGGCGGCCGGTTCGTCGAAGGTGGACGAAATGACTTCGCCGCGCACGGTGCGCTGCATGTCGGTCACTTCTTCCGGCCGCTCGTCGATCAGCAGCACGATCAGGTGCACGTCGGGATGGTTGTGCACGATTGCTTGCGCGACATTTTGCATCAGCATGGTCTTGCCGGCCTTGGGCGGCGACACGATCAGCGCGCGCTGGCCTTTGCCCTGCGGCGCCATCAAGTCCATGACACGACCGGTGATATCTTCGCTCGAGCCATTGCCGCGTTCCAGGGTGAAGCGCTTACGCGGGAACAGCGGGGTCAGGTTTTCGAACAGCACCTTGCCCTTGGACGCTTCCAGCGGCTCGCCGTTGAGCGTGTCGAGGGTGTTGAGCGCCACGTAGCGCTCGCCGTCCTTCGGGCTGCGGATGCGGCCGGTGACCTCGTCGCCGGTGCGCAGGTTGAAGCGGCGAATCTGGCTCGGCGAGATGTACACGTCATCCGGGCCGGCCAGGTAGCTGGCATCGGCCGAGCGCAGGAAGCCATAGCCGTCGGGCAGGATTTCCAGCACGCCGTCGGCGGCGACGCCATTGGGATGGCGCGACAACACTTTCAACAGCGCGAAGATGACGTCCTGCTTGCGCATGCGCGCCACGCCCTCGTGCAGATTGAGCGTTTCCGCCATCTCCAGCAGCTTGTGCGCGGGCATGCGCTTGAGGTCGGTCAGGGTATAGCTGGGGAAGTCCGGCGGCAGTTGCGGCTGCTGGAAACCCTGCGGCGGACGGTTGTCGCGCTCGCCTTGTTCGCCGCCATCATCGGGACGGCCGCCACCGCCACCACCGCCACCACCGCCGCGATTGCGGTCACGATCGCGGAAGCGATCGCGGCGATGCCGGTTGCGGTTCTGGGAGTCGCCTTCGCCGCCCTGGTTCTGGTTTTGCTGCGGGTTCTGGCCACCGTCCTGGCCACCGTCCTGGCCGGCATCAGCGCGCGGGGATTGCCCGGTTTCATCGCGACCCTGGTTGCCGTTGTTGCCATCGGCGGGGCGCGATTCGGGCTGTCGCTCGGCGGCGGCAGGCGCAGCGCGTTCGGCTGCCGGAGTACGCTCGGCGCGAACTTCGGGCGCACGCTCGGCCACCGGCGGAGCCGGAGCGGAAGCGGAAGCGGGAGCGTCTGCGGCATCGCCGCGGGGCTTATTGGGAGCACGCGGCTTGCGCGGACGTTTCTCGGCAGGGCTGCCGGTTTCAGTTTCGTTTTCGGACACGGAGTTCCTCGCGAATGCGAGTGAGGGGAAGAAGGATGTTGCAGATAGAGCGGTGCGCGGGGCACCCGGCTGGCGCCTACGCTACCACTGCCGGCGCGCAATCCACAAGCCTCCGACCCTCAGGCGTTCAGAAATCCGGGGGCAGCCTTGTGTTTGTGGGAGCGGGGCAGGGGGCCGGAGGGGATGAGCCAAAAAAAAGCGCGCCCACCGCCCCACCCCCACCAACACAAAGCCGTGGTGA
>JBBRXD010000331.1:0-2736 GCA_038248775.1 Lysobacterales bacterium
CACGGCGTCGATCTCGACGATGAAGATGATGCAGGGCGCATGCTTCTTGCCATGCTCGAACATGTCACGAACGCGGCTGGCGCCGACGCCGACGAACATCTCGACGAAGTCGGAACCGGAGATGGAGAAGAACGGGACCTTGGCCTCGCCGGCGATGGCGCGCGCCAGTAACGTCTTGCCGGTACCCGGAGCACCCACCATCAGCACGCCGCGCGGGATGCGCCCGCCCAGCTTCTGGAACTTGCCGGGGTCGCGCAGGAACTCGACCAGCTCGGCCACTTCTTCCTTGGCCTCGTCGCAGCCGGCGACATCAGCGAAGGTCACCTTCACTTCGTTCTCGCCCTGCATCTTGGCGCGCGATTTGCCGAAGGTCATGGCGCCGCGGCTGCCACCCTGCTGCATCTGCCGGATGAAGTAGATGAAGATGCCGATGAACAACACGTACGGCAGGAAGGTCGCCACGATCGCCCACAACGACGGTGTGTTGTCGGGCTTGGCCTGCACGATTTCAATGTCGTGGTTGACCAGCACGTTGACCAGGTCGCGGTCGTAGGGGCCGAAGGACACACCCTTGCTGCCGTCCTTGCGCTCGAAGTTGAGCACGGTGGTACCCGCGCCCGGGGACGAATCGGTGAACTCGACCTTCTTGAGCTTGTCCGAATCCACTTCACCCAGGAAGGTGGAATAGGTGACTTCCGTCGGGCTGCCGGTGGCAGGCGCCGAGAAGGTCTGGAACACGGTCATCAGGACCAGCGCCACGGCCAGGGTAACCAGCAGGTTCTTCACAAGGTCATTCATTCACTGCTTCCTCGCACCGGGGGTAGCCGATGCATTGATCATTTCATCCGCGCTTGCCGGTGGCCAGCGCATAAACTTCATTGGAACGACGGCGGGACGCTGCCGGTTTTCGAATCACCAACTTGGTGTAACGACGCCGCAGGTCCGCGATGTAGGCATCGGACCCTTCTCCCTGGAACAATTTGATCAGGAAATCGCCGCCCTTCTTGAGACGGGCATCGGCAAAATCCCTCGCAAGTTCAGACAGGTACATGGCTCGAGCCTGATCAACGGTGCCCACTCCGGTCATATTGGGGGCCATGTCGGAAAGGACAAGGTCAACCGGTTTTTCGCCCAGCAGCGCCTCCAGCCGCGACAGTGCCTCAGCCTCTCTGAAATCGCCGTGAACGAATTCGACGCCGGCGATCGGCGGCATATCCAGGATATCGAGCGCCACTACCCTGCCCTGGTCGTCGCCGCGCTTGTTGCGCAGCGCATTGCGCAGGACTTGCGACCAGCCGCCCGGCGCAGCGCCCAGATCCACCACCACCATGCCTGGCTTGAGCAGCTTTCCGCGCTCAAGCAGCTCCTCGAGCTTGTAGGCCGCCCGCGATCGCATCCCGTCCGCCTGCGCCTTTTTCACGTAGGGGTCGGAGAAATGTTCCTTGAGCCAGAGCTGGCTGCTCTTGCTGCGGGTGGCCATGGGCGGGAAACCGTCAGTCGGGGCTGTCATGATACCCTTTGCGACCAACGCTTCCCCGGTTCAAACGTCATGTCGACTGCACTTTCCAACCCCCAGAAGCGCTACCTGCGCGGCCTTGCACACGACCTGAAACCGGTGGTGATGGTCGGCGCCAAGGGCATCACCGCTTCCCTGGTGGCCGAACTGGACAGCGCGCTCGATCAGCACGAACTGGTGAAAGTGAAGGTTGCTGCCGAGGATCGCGAATCCCGCGACGCCTCCATCGCCGACCTTGCCGCCCAAGCCACCGCCGAACTGGTCAGCCGGATCGGACATACGGCCGTGTTGTACCGGCGCAGCAAGGACAAGCCGCTGGTGATCCTGCCCAAGGGCTGACCGGATGCAGTTGACGCTGGAAAACCCCGATTTTCGCTACAGCTTGCGCGGCGCCGACGGCCGCAGCGCCCTGGTCAACGACCAGCGCCTGGAAACGAGCTTCATCCTGGCCCCCAATCACCTGGTCGAGAACTGGCGGCCCCGCACCATCGCCGATCTGACCCCGGACGACCTGTCCGGGGTCCTGGACCTGCAGCCGGCGGTGGTCTTGCTCGGTAGCGGCGCGTCGCTGGTATTTCCGGCAACAGCGGTAATGGCCGCCTGCCTGACCCGCGGCGTGGGCATGGAAGTGATGGACAACGCCGCTGCTGCCCGCACCTTCAACGTTCTCGCGACCGAAGGCCGAAGAGTGGTAGCCGCCTTCCTGCTTTGAGCCGCGGCTGCCGTCCCGCAGGCCGGATCGGCTAAACTCCGGCTGTTTGCCCACGCACGGACCCGCCATGACCGACACGCCCCTGAAGTATCGCCGCGTCCTGCTCAAGCTTTCCGGCGAAGCCCTGATGGGACGCGAGGACTACGGCATCGATCCGGAAGTAATCCGCGGCCTGGCCCGCGAGATCATCGAGGCACAGAAAGCGGGCGCCCAGATCGGCCTGGTAATTGGCGGCGGCAACATCTTCCGCGGCGCCGGACTGGCAGCCGCCGGCATGGACCGGGTCACCGGCGACCACATGGGCATGCTGGCCACGGTGATCAATTCGCTGGCGATGCAGGATGCGCTGGAAAAAATGGGTACCTATGCGCGGGTGATGAGCGCGATCAAGATCAATGAAGTCTGCGAGGACTACATCCGCCGTCGCGCGGTGCGTCATCTGGAGAAAGGGCGCATCGCCATTTTCGCCGCGGGCACCGGCAATCCCTTTTTCACGACCGACTCGGCG
>JBBRXD010000332.1:0-2703 GCA_038248775.1 Lysobacterales bacterium
CCCTCGCCTCGCTGCGCGAGCTCCCGGAACTCTTGAGCAGACTACGGATCGGGATTGATCTCGCGCATCAGGGTTTCCTGCAAGGGATGTAGGATTTTCACCAAAGGCGGATCCGGCTTGCCTGCGCCATCGCCTAGGCGTTGCGCTGGACCCGGGGCAGCAACCGCGCCCGCAGCCCCCACGTATAAGCCAGCGCATACCCCAGCAACACCCCAGCAATCGCCAACAACCCACCCGCGTCAAGCAACGCCGCCGGCGCATCCGCGCCTGCGCCAATACGTTGCCACCCCACAACCAGTCCGGCGACGATGCGCGCCGCAAGCAACAGCGTCAGCGTCAGCACCAGCCAACGGTTCGGCGTGTAGTGGAAGCCGGTCGCATCCGGTTCGAAGCGGGTCAACCACACGCTGACGATGCCAAGCAACACGCCCAGCAGCAGGCCGATGGCGGTTTCAACCAGCGCAGCCTCGTGCCAGTGGGTCATGAACCAAGCGCTCAGCAGCAGCAGAGGCACGGAAACGGCGAGCAGCCATGCGTTCACGCGGACCACCCAGCCCTGTGCACGGCGCCGGGCCGTGCCGTTGCGATAGCGTGCCCACAGCAACACAGGCAGCAGCACCAGCCACAGTGCGAACACGGCCACCACCAGCAAGGGCAGCAACAGCAAGACAGGCATGGACCCTTACTTCTCGATGGTCATGGCACATCATGACATCGCTGGCCGGAGCACCCTGCCTGCACGCCCAGCCCTGCCCGCTTGCCGTAAGGTAGGCACCGGGGACGAAACCGGGGCGCGGCGCAATGGCGGGAAACCTGTTCGAGGAACTGAAGCGCCGCAACGTCCTGCGCATGGCGGGGCTGTACCTGGTCGGCGCGTGGCTGGTCGTGCAGGTCGGCGACACGCTGTTGCCGATGTTCGGTGCGCCCGACTGGGTGCCGCGCAGCATCGTCATCGTGCTGGCGCTGGCATTCATTCCTGCGCTGATCTTTTCCTGGGTCTTCGAGATGACCCCCGATGGCCTGAAGCGGGACGCGGAGGTCACGCCCGGCCAGTCCATCGCGCCACAGACCGCGCGGCGCATGGATCGAATGATCATGGCGGTGCTGTTGCTCGCGCTGGTCTACTTCGGCTTCGACCGCCTGGTGCTGGCGCCCCGTCGCGATGCCGCGCTGGTGGCCAGCACGACGCATGCCGCGACGGCCAAGGCGACTGCAAAGGCCAAGCCCGAAGTCGGTCGCAACACCATCGCCGTGCTGCCCTTCGTCAACATGTCGGGCGAGGCGGCCAACGAGTATTTTTCCGACGGCATCAGCGAGGAGATCCTCAATGTCCTGGCCGGCACGCCGGAGCTTCGGGTGGCCGCGCGTACGTCGTCGTTCGCGTTCAAAGGCAAGTCGATGGAAGTGCCTGCGATTGCCGAGCAGCTCAAGGTGCGGATGGTGCTGGAGGGCAGCGTGCGCAAGCAGGGCGAGATGGTGCGCATCACCGCGCAGCTGATCGATGCCCAGACCGGCTTCCACGTGTGGTCGCAAAACTATGATCGCAAGCTCGAGGACATCTTCGTCATCCAGGACGAGATCGCCAAGGCCATCGGCAACGAGCTGAAGGTGAAGATTGCGGCCGTCGCCGAGCCGGGCCAGCGCGCGGGTCCGGGCAGGAATGTCGCCGCCCACGATCTGTACTTGCGCGGCATGGCGTTGTGGCACACCCGGCGCGAGGATGCCTTGTGGAAGGCTCTCGAACTGTTCGAGCAGGCCGTAGCGCTGGAGCCGAGGTATGCCCAGGGTTACGCCGGCATGGCGCTGGTGTACGGACTGGTCGGCGACTACAGCAACCGACTTCCGTATGCCGAAACCCTCGAACGCGCGCGGGATTCGGCCGAGCGTGCGCTGTCGCTCGACCCCTCGCTGCCCGAACCCTTCGCCACCCTCGGGCTGGTTGCGTCCAAGCAGTTGCGGCGCGCCACCGGCGATGCGTTGCTGCAGCGGGCAATCGCGTTGCGGCCGTCGTTCGCGAGCGCGCATCAATGGCGGGGAAACCTGCTGATGAGCAATGGCGACTTCGAAGGCGGCCTGGCGGCGCTGGAGCGCGCCAGTAAACTCGATCCGCGTTCGCGGGTCGTGTCGCAGAACCACGCCTTTGCCCTGCGCACACTGGGCCGCGAGGCCGATGCCAAGGCGCGTTGCCTGACCGCCCTGTCGTTTGCACCGGACTACGGCGGATGCCTGGAAGACGTCGCGCTGGTCGAGATACGCCTGGGCAACCTCGACGCCGCCCGCGGGTATTTGGAGCGGCAGGCCGCGTCCGACAATCCCAGTGCTGCCGGACAAGGGCGCGAGCTGGTCGCAGCGCTGAAGGGCGGCGACCGTCGCGCGCTGGCGCTGCGATATGCCGCACTTGCTTACAACAGCAAGTTCGATCCGGCCAGCGGCAACTCGATCGAGGGCTACAACATGCCCGGCGTGCTGGTGATGCTGGGTGAGAATGCGCTGGCCCTCGACTATGTCGAGCGCCTGGCCTCGGAGCTTGGCGGGACCACGGACTGGGCGGTCATGCTGCCCGAGCTCGACCCGATCCGCTGCGAGCCGCGCTTCATCGCCGTGGTCAAGCGCCTGAAAACCACCGATCCGCACGCGGCGAAGGTCTGCGCGGGGAAGCGCGCGAACTAGATCGCCGCCATCCCTTACTTCTCGAAGACCAGG
>JBBRXD010000333.1:0-2701 GCA_038248775.1 Lysobacterales bacterium
CATGGAAAAACCGCTGCTGGCCCTTCATGAACACAACGAGGCCGAGATCGCCTGGCGCCTGGTCGAACGCTTGAGAGGCGGTGAATCATTGGCCCTGGTGTCGGATGCGGGCACGCCGCTGGTCTCGGATCCGGGCTATCGGCTGGTGCGCGAAGTGCGCGCCGCCGGCCTGAAAGTCAGCCCCGTGCCTGGCGCCTGCGCGGCCATCGCGGCGCTTTCAGTCGCTGGTATTCCGAGCGACCGGTTCTGTTTCGAGGGCTTCCTGCCCGCCAAGGGCTCGGCCCGGCGCGAGCGCCTGCAGTCCCTGGCCCGGGAAACCCGCACCGTGGTTTTCTATGAATCCGGACATCGAATTCAGGAATCCCTCGCCGATTTCATCACCGTCTTCGGACCCGGGCGCGAAGCCGTGCTGGCCCGGGAGCTGACCAAGCTGTTCGAAACCCTGCTCGGCGATACCCTGGCAGATATCGCGGCCCGCGTGGACGCCGACGAAAACCAGCGCCGCGGCGAGTTCGTGCTGGTCGTGCGCGGCTGTGAAGACGATGCCGCGGCCGCACTGCTTGAAGGCAGGCGACTGTATGAGAAACTCAAAGCCCATCTCGCCCCGTCCCAGGCTGCCAAGCTTGCGGCCGAGCTGAGCGGCGCGCCGCGCAAGTCGCTGTATGGCGGCCCCGGCCCGGCCGATGGGGAATGAACCCTTTGCCCCTGCCGCGTTCCCAGTACCGACCCGCCTTCCGGAGTGACCGATGATTCGTCGTAGCCTGTTCATCCTGCTGCTCAGCTTGCTTCCGCTCAGCGCCATCGCCCAACCGATGGCCGCGGGCTATCGCGAAGGCGTGGACTTCGTAACCCTGCCGGCGCCGCAGCCGCCGTTCGCAGCCGGCAAGATCGAGGTGGCAGAAGTCTTCAGCTACGCCTGCATCCATTGCTTCACCTTCCAGCCGATGGTGAACAAGTGGAAGACCACCATGGCCAAGGACGTGCGCTGGGAATACGTGCCGGCCGCCTTCGGCGGTCCCTTCGACCAGTTCGCCCGGGCCTATTTTGCCGCGCAGATCCTGGGCGTGCAGGAAAAGACCCACGACGCGGTGTTCAAGGGCATCTTCGTGGACAAACTGGTGAAGCAGGGCACGCCCGAAGAAGTTGCCGACATGTACGCGCGCTTCGGCGTGGACCGGGCGAAGTTCCTGGCTACGATGGCAGGCAACGAGGTGAAGGCGCGCTTCGCCAAGGCCCGCGAATTCGCCATGCGTGCAGGCGTGGATTCAACGCCCACGCTGATCGTCAATGGCAAGTACCGGGTGCTGGGCCGCAAGGAAACCGGCTTGGACGGATTGCTCAAGACTGCCGAGTTCCTGATCCAGCGGGAACGTGAGCTGGCTGCCAAGGCGGCCAAGAAGAAATAGGACGTTGATGCCTTGATGTGAAGGTCGCCCGCCACCACCCCGGCGGGTGACTCAGGACGGCTTTTCGCCTACCCTCAAAGGGCGGCGGGGAGCCGTTTTTTATGCGTGGCCTTACGCGGGGTGGGAAACGCATGCCGGCCTTATTCGCCGAACTCAAGCGCCGCAATGTCATCCGCATGGCTGGGTTGTACCTGGTCGGCGCGTGGCTGCTGGTGCAGGTGGCGGGCACGGTGTTGCCGATGTTCGGCGCGCCGGACTGGATGCCGCGCAGCGTCGTCATCCTGCTGGCCCTGGGTTTCGTGCCGGCGCTGGTGTTTGCCTGGGTGTTCGAGATGACACCCGAGGGCATCAAGCGCGATGCCGACGTGGCGCCGGAAAAATCCATCGCCTCGCACACCGCGCAGCGCATGAATCGCCTGATCGTTGCGACCCTGGTGCTGGCTGTCATTTATTTCTGCGTGGACAAGTTCGTGCTGGCGCCACATCGCGATGCCGCGCTGGTGGCTACCACCACGCAGGTGGCCAAGGCTGAAGCAACCACCCAGGCCACGCAAAAAGCGCGCGATAATTCCATCGCCGTGTTGCCTTTCGTCAACATGAGCGATGACGCCGCCAACCAGTTCTTCTCCGACGGGATATCGGAGGAGTTGTTGAACGTGCTGGTGCGCGTCAATGGCCTGAGCGTTGCCTCGCGTACCTCGTCCTTCGCTTATCGTGACAAATCCATCGGCAGCGTTGCCATCGCGAAAGACCTGGGCGTCGGCCATATCCTGGAAGGCAGCGTACGCAAGGCCGGCAACAAGGTGCGCATCACTGCGCAGCTGATCGACGCGGTGAATGACCGCCACCTGTGGTCGGAAACCTACGACCGCGAACTCACCGATATCTTCGCCATCCAGGACGAAATCGCCAACGCCATTGTTACGGCGCTGCGTGGCTCGCTGGATGCGCGCAAGGCACAGCCTGTCGTCAGCGTGCAGGCTGACACCCAGAACATGCAGGCCTACGAGATCTACCTCAAAGCGCGCGAGCTGTTCATCGCCCGCAAGGACGTGGACCAAAGCGTTCGCCTGTTCGAGAAAGTGGTGGCGCTGGATCCAAAGTTTGCGTAAGCGCGCGATCATCGTCATTAATTCCTGATCCGGGTCCTTTTCGCCCCGAAGCTCGCCCCGGAAAGCGGGGCAAGATCCGCAAAATCGGGGAAAATCCCGGGTTCCATCCGGATTTGTGGGATTTTCCAAGCTGATCCGGCTTGCCCTAAGTCCGGTGCCGGGTCATGGAGGAGGGCGTGACGC
>JBBRXD010000334.1:0-2675 GCA_038248775.1 Lysobacterales bacterium
CCGCGTCGTTCGATCGTGCCCAGCAGGCGCATCAGCGCGCCTTCGCTGTGGTCGAGCTCGATGTGGAAATCCATGCTCACGCGGCGCAGCCCATCATTTGCACATTCGACTTGCCCGGTGGCACCAGCGGCCAGACGTTCGCGCGTGGATCGATCTTGACGTGGCAGAACAGCGGACCGTCTTCTTCCAGCAAGCGCTTGATCGCCGCGGGGACCTGGTCGGCGCGATCCACGGTGAAGGCCGGGATGCCGAAGGCGCGGGCCAACACGGCAAAGTCCGGATTGTCGGAAAGATCCACTTCGCTGTAGCGCTCGGCGAAGAACAGCTCCTGCCATTGCCGGACCATGCCCAGGCACGAGTTGTCGAGCAGCACGATCTTCACCGGGATGCCGTAACGCTTGAGCGTGGCCAGCTCCTGGATGTTCATCATGATCGAGCCATCGCCGCTGACGCAGATCACGCAGGCGTCTGGACGAGCCAGTTGCGCGCCGATGGCGGCGGGAAGTCCGAAGCCCATCGTGCCGAGGCCGCCACTGGACAGGTGCGCCGCTGCGCGCGGTACGCGCCAGTGCTGGGCGACCCACATCTGGTGTTGGCCGACGTCGCTGGCGACGATCAGGCGATTGCCGCCGGCTTCGGACAACTGTTTCAGCAACGCGGGTGCGAACACGCCTTCACCTGGTGCATCGTAGCGTTCTGCATGTTTGTATTTCAGCTCGCGACAACGTTGCAGCCACGATGAAATCTGCAGTGGTTGCGCCAGTGCAGGCAACTGCTCGTCCAGCTTTCCGTTCAGACCGACATCGGCCTTGCGCAGTTTGCTGATTTCGGCAGCATCGATGTCCATGTGCAAAACACGCGCGCCAGGTGCGAAGGTGTCGAGCTTTCCGGTTGCCCGGTCGTCGAAACGCGCACCGGCCACGATCAGCAAATCGCATTCGTGCACCGCATGGTTGGCGGCCGGGTTGCCGTGCATGCCGAGCATGCCCATGTTGAAGGGTGCATCGGGATCCACTGAGCCCAGTCCTTTCAAAGTGTAGACAGCAGGCAGCCCGGTTGAGCGCATCAGGGAACGCAGCGGGCCTTCGGCGTCGGCCATGCTGACGCCGCCACCCACGTACAGCAAAGGCCGTTTGGCGGTGGCGAGCAAGGCACGCGCGCGCATCAGGCCGTCCGATTCACCGCGTCGGTCGGTGCCGGGTTTGAAGCGGGGCGCGCGGGCTTGCGCACTGGCCAGCGCGACATCCTTGGGCAGGTCGATCAGCACCGGGCCTGGTCGACCGGAACGTGCAATCGCGAATGCCTCGCGCACGGTGGCATAGACGTCCTCGGCGCGACGCACGATATAGCTGTGCTTCACCACCGGCAGGCTCATGCCGAACATATCCACTTCCTGGAAGGCGTCGGTGCCCATCACCGTCGTCTGCACCTGGCCGGTGATGGCAACCATCGGCACGGAATCGAGAAAGGCATTGGCGATGCCGGTCAGCAGGTTGGTCGCGCCGGGGCCCGACGTTGCCAGGCAGACACCGACTTTTCCCGACGCGCGTGCGTAACCATCGGCCGCGAGTGCGGCGCCTTGTTCATGGCGCACCAGGATGTGCCGGATGGAGCTGTCAACGAGGGCGTCGTACACGGGCATCACTGCGCCGCCCGGGTAGCCGAAAATCACCTCGCAGCCTTCCTCTTCCAGCGCCTGCAGCAGCCATTGCGCGCCAGTACAGACCCGGGTCGATAATTGTCGTGATCCGTCCATGTCAGGCTCCCGCAGGGTTCAACCAGGGCATTCGCGCGCGCAGGGCAAGGCCTACCTGTTCGATCGGATGGGCCAGGTCGCGTTGCTTCATCGCGTTGTAATTGACGTTGCCAGCTTCGTATTCGGCGACCCATTCCTTGGCGAAGCGGCCATCGCGGATCTCCGCCAGCACTTCGCGCATGCGGGTGCGTGTTTCGTCGTTGATGACACGCGGGCCGCGGGTCAGGTCGCCGTATTGGGCGGTTTCGGAAACGAACTGGTGCATCTTGGCCAGGCCACCCTCGTGCAGCAGGTCAACGATCAGCTTGAGTTCGTGCAGGCACTCGTAGTAGGCGACTTCGGGCTTGTAGCCTGCTTCCACCAGCGTCTCGAACCCTTGCAGCACCAGCTCGGTTGCGCCGCCGCAGAGCACCGCCTGTTCACCGAACAGGTCGGTTTCGGTTTCTTCGGCGAAGTGGGTTTCGATCAGCATGGCGCGTGCCCCACCGATACCCGCCGCATAGGCCAGCACCTTTTCGCGGGCATGGCCGCTGGCGTCGCGTTCGATGGCGAACAGGCAGGGAACGCCATGGCCCTTCTCGTACTCGCGGCGGACCAGCGCGCCCGGGCCCTTCGGCGCCACCAGGATCACGTCGATGTCTTCGCGTGGCTTGATCTGGCCGAAGTGCACGTTGAAACCATGCGCGAACAACAGCGCCGCCTTCGGCTTGAGGTTGGGCGCGATGGCTTGCGCGTACAGCGCGGGCTGCACCATATCCGGCGTCAGCACGGCGACCAGGTCGGCGCCCTTGACCGCATCGGCGGGTTCGGCCACGCGTAGGCCGTCGGCCTGCGCCTGGGTCCAGCCCTTGCCGCCGGCGCGCACGCCGACGACGACATCCAGGCCCGATTCGTGCAGGTTCAGGGCATGCGCGCGACC
>JBBRXD010000335.1:0-2668 GCA_038248775.1 Lysobacterales bacterium
AGCTATGCCGACTTGGTGAGACTGGACTCTTCACTCGCTTTTGTTGCAACAGAGGTGAAGGAGCAGGTTGAGATTCAGATTAAATACAAGTGTGCGCCAAGCTCGCCGATGAACTGCTCGGCGACATCCGCGCCGTGGTACAGCAGATGCGCCTGCATGACGGCGTGCAATTGCGCGAGCTGATCGAGCGCTTGGCCGCGCCCTTCCCCAAGCCGCGCCTGCGCCTGGACATGGAGGCAGGCTTACGCGTTGCATCCTTCGAACAGGCCGAAGCCGTCTTGCGAACCGTGCAGGAAGCCCTGACCAATTCAGCGCGGCACGGCGGCGCGGAAAACCTGTGGCTGACCGTGCGCCGCAAGAATGGCCAGCTACGACTGGACCTGCACGACGATGGCCGCGGCGGCGGTGAACTGCGCTTCGGCAATGGCCTGACCGGCATGCGCGAACGACTCGAAGCGATTGGCGGCGGCGTGACCGCGGAACGCGGCGAATCGGGCGGGGTGCACCTCGAAGCCTGGTTGCCGGAAACGGCGTGAGCCCGGCTCTCCCGCCCCTGCGGCTGGCGCTGGCGGATGACCAGGCCCTGGTTCGCAGCGGCCTGGCCGCGCTGCTCGGTGGTTTCAGCCAGTTGCAGGTAGTGGTGCAGGCCGGCGATGGCGGCAGCCTTCTGGACGCGATAGAACGCGAGCCGGTCGACGTGATCCTGTCGGATATCCGCATGCCCGGGCTCGACGGCTTCGGCCTGCTTGAGGCCTTGCGCGCGGCGGGCAACGCCACGCCGGTAATCCTGCTGACCACCTTCGACGAACCCGACCTGACCTTGCGCGCTGCCGAATGTGGCGCGCGCGGCTTCCTGCTCAAAGACGCATCGCCGGAAGACCTGCTGGACGCGGTGACGCGCGTGGCCGCCGGCGACACGCTGCTGGCCCCGGTCTCGACCGACCCGGTACGCGCGCGCTACGCCTATCGCGACACCAGCGAACCCTCGGACACGTTCAGCGAACGCGAAGTAGCGATCCTGCGCCTGCTGGCAGGCGGCTATTCCAACAAGGAAATCGCCCGCGCGGTGTTCCTGTCGGAGAGCACGGTAAAAAACTACGTCTCCGACATCCTCGACAAACTCGGCACCCGCGATCGTACGCGCGCGGTGCTGAAGGCGATTACGCTGCAGATCATTTGATTTCCGCGCCGACGGCGAAAGAACGAGTCTGCGTGCGCGACGGTCGCTATCGCGGCCAAGGCCGCTCCCACAGTGAATTACCATTCACGCGCTAGCACCGGGAACACGACTCGCAGCCGGCCTGAATCCAAACCGCTGCTGAAGCCAGGCCGGGCCCTAGCTTGCGGCCGGGCCCGCGGGCGCGTAGTTATGGCCTGCGTCCGCTTGGACGTCATCACGGGGAACTGGACATGTCCATGGAAAGCTTGCTGACCATCCTGATAATCGGCGCGATCGCCGGTTGGCTGGCTGGATTGATCGTAAAGGGATACGGCTTCGGCCTGCTCGGCAACATCATCGTCGGCATCATCGGCGCCTTTGTCGGCACCTGGTTGCTCGGTCGCCTGGGTGTTTCGTTGGGCGGCGGCATCGCCGGGGCGATCATCAACGCGGTGATCGGCGCGGTTGTCATCCTGTTCCTGCTGGGACTGATTCGACGCCGATAGCCGTCTCAGGTATCGAGTAACGGAACGGCGGCTTCGGCCGCCGTTCCTGTTTGTCGGCCAAGCGCGGCCGCACTGGGTAGACTGCGGGAATGATCGAACTGTGGACCGCCCTGCAGCCTCACCTGTCGCTCTGGCTGGGCCTGGCATGGGCCGGCTACCTGGCTTGGCTTGCCGGCTGGATCGTGATGCAGAAGCGCGAGCCGGTGGCGACGCTGAGCTGGATCCTGTCGCTGGCCTTGTTGCCGGTGGTTGGTTTGATCGTCTACCACTGGCTCGGTCCGACCCGCATTCGGCGCAATCGCATCAGGCGCAGCCAGGCGCGGGCGCGCATGGGCGAGCTGCGGCTCGGCTCGCAGCAGGCCACCCAACCCAGCCCGTTGATGCGCTTGGCCGAGGGCGCCAGCGGGTTCCTGCCCAGCAGTTGCGAGCGCGTAAAGTTGCTGGTCGGCGGCGCCGCCACGTTCAATGCACTGGTGAACGCGATCGAATTGGCGCGCTACCACGTGCATGTCGAGTACTACATCTTCGAACCGGACATCACCGGCACCCGTGTGCGCGACGCTTTGGTCGCGAAGGCCCGCGCAGGCGTGAAAGTCCGCCTACTGGTGGACGCGTTGGGGTCGGGGAGGTTGTCGCGCGATTTCCTTGCCCCCTTGCGCGCGGCCGGCGGCGAAGTGGCGTTTTTCCATCGCTTCCGCATTCGTCGGCTGTGGCATCCGCGCCTGAACCTGCGCACGCACCGCAAGATCGTGGTGATCGACGGCAGCATCGGCTTCACCGGCGGCATCAACATCACCGATACCGAGAACGAAGCGCTGCGCGAGGATGCCTTCCACGACCTGCACCTGCGCATGGATGGCCAGGCGGTGCGCTGGTTGCAGCTGGCCTTTGCCGAAGACTGGGTCTATGCCAGCGGCCGCGCACCGCAGGAATCGGACTTGTGGCCGCAGATGCCAAACGGGCCGATCCGCGCGCAGGTGTTGCCGGCTGGCCCGGATTCGCC
>JBBRXD010000336.1:0-2658 GCA_038248775.1 Lysobacterales bacterium
GGCGTTGCTGGTGCTCGGTGCAGGTTATGGACTGCGCGATCCCTGGCCCGCCGACGAACCGCGCTTCGTGCTGGTCGCCAAGCAGATGTTCGATGGCGGCAGCTGGTGGTTTCCGCAGCGCGGGCAGGAGCTGTATCCGGACAAACCACCCCTGTTTTTCTGGCTGCTGGCCGCTGCGCGCGGCCTGGTCGGAAGTTGGCGCTGGAGCTTCCTGTTGCCGTCCTTGTTGTCGGGCCTGGGCACCCTCTGGCTGACCTACGACCTGGGCCGCCGACTGTGGAATCATCGCGCCGGCTTGTGGTCGGCGATTGCGGTGCTGTCTTGCCTGCAGTTCGTGTATCAGTTCAAGCGGGCGCAGATCGATCCGACGCTCGTTCTGTTCACCACGTTCGCGCTGTACGGATTGTTTCGGCACGTTTTGCTGGGCCCGAATTGGCGCTGGTTCTGGATCGGCTGTTTCGCTGCCGGCGCCGGCGTGGTCCTGAAGGGCGTGGGCTTCCTGCCGCTGCTGGCGCTCATTCCCTACGCCTTGATGCGCCGCCAGCATTGGCAGGGCATCGCCGACCTGGGCAAGGGCAACGCATGGCGCTGGCTGGGAGGTGGACTGCTGTTCTGCGCCGCCATCGCGGCCTGGCTGGTGCCGATGGTCATCATGGCGCTTGCCGATGGCGATCCGGTGCATCGCGCCTATCTGGACAACCTGTTGTTCAAGCAAACCGCCACGCGCTATGCCGACGCCTGGCACCACCACAAGCCATTCTGGTATTTCGGCCAGGTCATTGTCTTGTTCTGGTTGCCGTTCTCGCTGGCGTTGGCCTGGCTCTGGCGCGACTGGCGCGATGCGTTGCGCAGCCGCGATGCCCGCGTCTGGCTGCCACTGGCGTGGACGGGCCTGGTGCTGTTGTTCTTCAGCGCCAGCCCGGGCAAGCGCGACATGTACATCCTGCCCGCGCTGCCGGCGGTGGCCTTGGCCGCCGGGCCTTATCTGGCCGAACTGATGCAACGCAGGAATTTCCAGCGCGTCTTGCTCGCCTTCTGCGTCGCGTTGGCCCTGGCGCTGCTGGGCGTTGGCGTGGCCGCGCTGTGGCGGCCGCCGTCCTTCATCCAGAAGCTGGTGGTCGACCGCGGGCTGGAAGGCGGCGCGCAGGCGCTCTGGTGGATGCTGGTGTTTGTCGGCGCCAGCACTTTGCTGGTCGCTGCCTGGAAGCGCCGGGCCGGCGCCGGAATTTCCATGGCCTGGTTGTTGCTGGCGTTGTGGTGCGGTTACGGGCTGGTCGCGCATCCGGTGCTGGACCCGAGCAGTTCCGCCCGCGCCTTGATGGAGCGTGCCCGCGCCGCGGCGGGGCCGGGCATCAGCATCGGCCTGGTCGAGTGGAAGGAGCAAAACCTCCTGCAGGCGGTCGGACCGGTGGAAGAATTCGGTTTTCGCCGGCCCGCGCCGGAACAACTGCGCCTGGCTGTCGCGTGGCTGGACCAGGCGCCCGGGCAACGACGCGTGTTGTTCTCGCAGCCGCATTCCGAAGCGCCGTGCTTTTCCGCCGCCGACCTGGAAACGCCGGCGGTACGCAGCGTCGGCTCGGCCAACCGTCGCAACTGGTTCCTGGTGACCCGGGCCGGCATCACGCCGGCGTGCTTCGGGGCCGGGCTGAGCGACCCCGACTAGAGCTATCGCGGCCAAGGCCGCTCCCACTAGGCGTCGCCGGACGGGCGGCCCGTGCCCGGCAGTGGCTGGGCTATCATATCGGCCGAACCCGCCGGCTATTCGCCGATCAAGGTGATCATGAAGATTCTGATTCTTGGTGCGGGACAAGTCGGGTCATCCGTGGCCGCGGCGCTGGCAGGGGAAAACAACGACATCACCGTGGTCGATACCGACCACCAGAAGCTGCGCGAGCTTGCCGAGAAACTCGACATCCGCACCGTGGTCGGTCATGCCTCGCTGCCAAGCGTAATGGCGCAGGCCGGCGCCGAAGAGGCGAACCTGCTGGTCGCGGTGACTTCCAGCGACGAAGTGAACCTGATCGCCTGCCAGGTCGCGGAGCGACTGTTCAAGACCGCAACGCGCGTGGCGCGGCTGCGCGAATCGGAATACATGGCAATCGCCGACGCGGTCAACGCCGCCATCAGTCCGGAAGAACTGGTCTGCCGGCATATCGAACGGTTGATCGAATATCCCGGCGCCCTGCAGGTGCTCGACTTCGCCAACGGTCGCGTCCAGCTGGTTGGTGTTCGCGCGGTGCGCGACGGCGCCCTGGTCGGCCACGAGATCCGCGAGCTTCGCCAGCATCTTCCGGCCAACGTGGACGCGCGCGTCGCGGCCATCTTCCGCAACCGGCGTGCCATCAAGCCTGAAGGCACCACGGTCATCCAGGAAGACGATGAGGTTTTTTTCCTGGCCGATGCGCGCAACATCACCACCGTGATGAGTGAATTGCGCCGGCTCGACAACCGGCCGACGCGGCGCCTGCTGATTGCCGGTGGCGGCAACATTGGCCGCAAGCTGGCGCGCCGCCTCGAGAACCGCTATTCGGTAAAGGTGCTCGAGCGATCGCGTGAACGCGCGCGCAGCATCGCCGAAGAACTGCTCAACTCCATCGTGCTGGTCGGCGACTGCGCCGACGAAGACCTGCTGCGCGAAGAAAACATCGACCAGACCGA
>JBBRXD010000337.1:0-2655 GCA_038248775.1 Lysobacterales bacterium
CCCTGGGCGAAAACATCGGAGATCTTAGCGGCATCACCATCGCCCATGACGCACTGCAGCGCGACTTGATGAACAAGAAGGTTGCGCTGATTGACGGCTTTACCCAGGACCAGCGCTTCTTCATGAACTTCGCCACCATCTGGCGCAACAACATGCGTCCGGAAACGATGAAGGTGCGGCTCAACACCGACCCGCATTCGCCTTCCATGTTCCGTGCCAACGGCGCGCCGTCGAACATGGATCAGTTCGCGGATGCCTTCCAGTGCAAGCCTGGCGACGCCATGGTTCGCAGCGGTGACAAAAAGGTCGTGATCTGGTAATTAATTGATTGCCCGGCAAGACAAGCGACGGCCCGGGTAACCGGGCCGTCTTTTTTGTGCGCGATTCGAGCCTAAGCGCAAGCTGAATGGGCGCAAGCAAGGGCAGCCGGGGCGGTTCCCGCCGGCCCGGGACGGTATCATCACGGTGCAACTTTCAAGGATGGAATTTTTTTGATGAGCCTGGACTATCGACCGCCACTGATCAACCAGCCATCCTTCGAACAGGCTTTCGCCTGCAAGACCGGGCGGGCGATGTTCAAGGTGGAAAAAGACCAACTGGCCATCTGGCGCTGACATGCTCGAATTCAGACCCGGACAACGCTGGTTCAGCAGTGCCGAACCCGAACTCGGCCTCGGTACCGTGTTGCGGCTTGCCGGTCGCCAGGTGCAGATCGTCTTCACCGGCTCGGGCATGTTGCGCCATTACGCGATTGGCAGCGCGCCCCTGTTGCGCGCCGCCTTCCGTGCCGGCGACCGCGTGCAGGTGGATGGCGTTGGCAAGGTTATCGAACGCTTCGAGGTGGACGATGGCCTGATCCGCTACTTCTGCGGTGTCGAGTGTTTCGTCGAAGGCGAACTTGATGCCGAACAACCGGTATCGCAGGCCGATGCCCGCCTGCTTGCCGGCCGCCTTGATCGCAACGACCGATTCGAACTGCGTCGTGAAATGCTCGACCGCCGCGCCAAGGCGCGCGCGCATCCCGCCTGGGGCGTGCTTGGCGCGCGCATCGACCTGATACCGCACCAGCTACGCGTGGCCGAAGTTGCTGCAGGCCGCCGCATTCCACGCCTGCTGCTGGCCGATGAAGTAGGCCTGGGCAAGACCATCGAGGCTTGCCTGGTTACCGCGCAATTGATCGCCAGCGGTCGCGCGCAACGTGTTCTCATACTGCTGCCCGAGAGCCTGGTCAACCAGTGGTTCGTCGAACTGCTGCGTCGATTCAACTTGCCCTTCGCCATCTACGATGAAGAGCGTTGCGAGTCCCTGGAAATCGACGCGCCCCGGTCCAAGGACAGTGGACGTAACCCGTTTGACGACGAGCAACTGGTCATCGCCTCGGTGGACTGGCTGGCCAGCCATCAACGCCGCGCGCAACAGGCACTGGACGCGAACTGGGACCTGTTGCTGGTGGACGAGGCGCACCACCTTACCTGGAGCCAGGACGCAAGCAGCGCGTCCTACCAGTTGGTGGAATCGCTCGCGGCGCAAACGCCCGCCTTGCTGCTGCTTACCGCCACGCCGGAACAACTCGGGTTGGGCGGACATTTCGCGCGTCTGCGGCTGCTCGATCCGGCGCGCTATACCAGTCTTGCCGATTTCGTCGAAGAACAACGCAAATATGTCGCATTGTCGGCGCTGGCAGAACGCCTGCTAACCAGCGAAGGCCTGACGGCTGGCGACATCGAAACCCTGGCGCCGTTTTTCCCCGAACAAGGCGACGCCCTCGCCCACCGCCTGGCCCGCATCGCGCAAGGCGATGAGCAAGCTCGCGATGGCCTGCTGTCGGACCTGATCGATCGCCACGGCACCGGTCGCGTGATGATTCGCAACCGGCGCGCCGCCGTCGGTGGCTTCCCGCAACGCATCGCCCACGTGGACCTGTTGCCCGAAGGCGATGAGATGTCCCTGTCGGGCCGGTTGCGCGCCGAGTTCGACCACGACCTCGGCGACCTGGACGACGAACCCGAGCACGATTACAAGAACGATCCGCGCACCGATTGGCTGTTGGCAAAACTCGACGAGATCGCCCCGGCCAAGGCCCTGTTGTTGTGCCGCACCCGCGCCAAGGTGCAAGCGCTTGAAGAAGCGTTGCGCCTGCGCAGCGGCCTGCCCGTGGCGCGCTTCCACGAAGACATGAACCTGCTGCAGCGCGACCGCAATGCCGCGTACTTCGCCGATCCGGAAGGCGCGCGTCTGTTGATCGCGTCCGAAATCGGCGCGGAAGGCCGCAACTTCCAGTTCGCACAGCACCTCATCTTCTGGGACCTGCCCTTCCATCCGGACATGCTCGAACAACGCATCGGTCGACTCGACCGCATCGGCCAGCGTGGCGACGTGCACTTGCATGTCGCCGCCGTCAGCGCCAGCCCGCAGGAAGTGCTGATGCGCTGGATGCATGAAGGGCTTGACGCTTTCACGCATGTGGTTGCCGATGGACGCGAACTGTTGCGCCGCTACGGCGAGGAATTGCTGCAACTGGTCGGCCAGGACGTGGACGCCCGCGATGCCGGTCTCGACGACATGATCCAGCGCTCGCGCGCCACCCATGCCGAACTGGCTGCATTGATCGCATCGGGTCGTGACCGCCTGCTGGAACTGGGCAGCCGTCGCGGC
>JBBRXD010000338.1:0-2651 GCA_038248775.1 Lysobacterales bacterium
ACAAGCTGACACCGTCGCGCGTGGTCGAGATGGCCATCCACGGCCACAACCTGCCGTTTGAATTTCCGCGCGAAGCGCTGGCCGAAGCGGCTGCCGTGCCGGTGGATGTCGAGCCGTCGGCCATCGTCGGCCGCGTGGATCTGCGCGCACTGCCGCTGGTCACCATTGATGGCGAGGACGCCAAGGACTTCGATGACGCGGTCTACTGCGAGCCGGTAGCGAAAGGCTTCCGCCTGATCGTCGCCATCGCCGACGTGTCGCATTACGTGCATCCAGGTACCGCGCTCGACGACGAAGCCGTGCTGCGCAGCACCTCGGTGTATTTCCCGGGCTACGTCGTGCCCATGCTGCCCGAGACGCTGTCCAACGGCATCTGTTCGCTCAAGCCCAAGGTCGATCGCCTGTGTTTTGTCTGCGACATGCACGTGGACTACGAAGGCAAGGTCAGCAAGTCGAAGTTCTACGAAGCGGTGATGAATTCCAAGGCGCGCCTGACCTACACCCAGGTCTGGGATGCGGTGGGCGAGAACAAACCCGAGGCCATCGAATACATCGGCGCGCTGATGCCGCAGATCGACCGCCTGCACCAGCTTTACGAAATCCTGGCCAAGGCGCGCACCAGGCGCGGCGCCATCGAGTTCGAGTCGAGCGAAGTGCGCTTCATGCTCGATACCAAGGGTGAAGTAATCCAGGGCGGCATGCTGTCGCGCAACGAAGCGCACAAGCTGATCGAGGAATGCATGATCGCGGCCAATGTCGAGGCGGCGCGTTTCATCCTGGCCAAGCAGGTTCCCGCGCCGTTCCGCGTGCACGACCGGCCGCCGGAAGCCAAGTACGCCGACCTGCTGGAATACCTGACCGAGTTCGGCCTGCGCCTGCCACCCTGGAAGGACGTGCAGCCCAAGGACTTCACCAACCTGCTCAAGAAAATCCGCGACCGTCCCGATGCCGCGCTGCTCGAGACCGTGCTGCTGCGCTCGCAGTCGATGGCGGTCTACGCCACCGAGAACAAGGGCCACTTCGGCCTGGCGCTGGAAGCATACGGCCACTTCACCTCGCCGATCCGCCGCTATCCTGACTTGTTGCTGCACCGGTCCATCAAGCATGCCCTGATCAAGGGCAGCAGCGATGGCTTCCGCTATTCGCCGGCGGAGATGGCGGCGCTATGCACGCAGTGTTCGGAAAAGGAACGCCGCGCCGACGAAGCCCAGCGCGAAGTGGACGAACGTTATCGAAGCGCCTGGATGGAACAACACGTTGGCAGCGAGTTCGACGGAGTGATCAGTGGTGTCACAAGCTTTGGGCTGTTCGTCGAATTGAATGAGTCCAAGGTCAACGGCCTGGTACACGTGACCCAGTTGCCGCACGATTATTGGCATTTCGACCCGTTGCGTAAATCCTTGAAAGGCGAACGCAAGGGCATGTCGTTCCGGCTGGGCGATACCATCCGCGTGCTGGTGCTGCGCGCCAGCGTCGAGGACCGCCGCATCGACTTCAAGCTGGTCTTGCCAGGTGAAGTGCAGGGACAGAAAAAGAAGAAGGCCTGGGCTGAATGAGTACCAAGGGAACCTGGATTGCCGGCATCAATGCGGTGTCGGCTGCGCTCGAGCACGACCTGTCGCACGTGCGCGAAGTGCTGGTGGAGGCGGGCAGCAAGAATCCGCGCCTGACTGAAATCGAGGAAACGGCGCGCCGGCATGAAATCTCGGTGCGTCGGGTCGCGTTGCAGGCGCTGGATGGCGTGGCCGGCGGATTGCGCCACCAGGGCGTGATCGCGCGTTACGAGGCGCCTAAGCAAGTCGAGGAATCGGCCTTGGCTGAATTGATTGAAGCCGCCAATGGCAGGGCGTTGATCCTGGTGCTCGACGGCGTGCAGGACCCGCATAACCTCGGCGCCTGCCTGCGCAGCGCGGCTGCCGCGGCCGTCACTGCCGTCATCATTCCCAAGGACAAGGCCGCACCAATCAATGCGACGGTGCGCAAGACATCGGCAGGCGCCGCAGACCGCATCCCGGTCATCAGCGTCACCAACCTCGCGCGCACCCTGCGCGCCATCAAGGACGCCGGCGTGTGGGTCTACGGCCTGGATGGCGAGGCGACCACGGGCCTGCACAGTGTCGATTTCCGCGGTAACGTCGCGCTGGTACTGGGTGGCGAAGGCGAGGGCATGCGCCGCCTGACCCGCGAGCATTGCGACGGCCTGCTGAAGATTCCGATGCCCGGTGACATGGAAAGCCTCAATGTTTCCGTCGCCACTGGCGTGGCATTGTTTGAAGCAGTAAGACAACGACTGGAGATCAAGCCGTGATGGACTTGAAGTGGTTCGATTTCGTCGGCTTTGCCGGCGTCATCCTGGTCTTGCTGGCCTACCTGGCCATGCAGGCAGAGCGGCTCAGCGGCACCGGCATGGCCTATTGCCTGCTGAACCTGTTTGGCGCGGCAGGCATCCTGGTGCCGGTGGTGTATGCCGAGCAGATGAACTGGTCGGTGTTGTTCATTGAGGGCGCGTGGATCGCGATCAGCGTCTACGGCATCTGGCAGGCGACCAAGCGCAAGCTCAAACCGAAACCCGCAACCTGAAATTGTGGGAGCGGCCTTTGTGGGAGCGGCCTTGGCCGCGATGCTCTTTAAGAAAGGGCATCGCGGCCAAG
>JBBRXD010000339.1:0-2645 GCA_038248775.1 Lysobacterales bacterium
CTGGAGGCGTGCTATGACGCCCTGCACGAGCACTTCGGGTGCCGAGGCACCTGCGGTCACGCCGATGGCGCGTCGACCTTCCAGCCAGGCGGGATCGATGTTTTCGGCGCCATCCACCAGATAGGAGACGGCACCCTGCTTCTCGGCAAGCTCGCGCAGGCGGTTTGAATTGGAACTGTTCACCGAGCCGACCACCAGCACCAAGTCGCATTCAGCAGCGAGTTCGCGCACCGCGTCCTGCCGGTTTTGCGTGGCATAGCAGATGTCGTCGTGGCGCGGCCCCTGCAATAGCGGGTACTTCAGCTTCAATGCCTCGATCACATCTCGCGTTTCATCCACCGACAAAGTGGTCTGCGTAGTGAAGGCAACGTTGTCGGGCTGGGCGATCTCCAGCTGGTTGGCGTCGCCCACGTCTTCCACCAGGTAGATATGGCCCTGCCCGGCTTCTGCCTGCCACTGGCCCATTGTGCCTTCCACTTCGGGATGGCCTTCGTGGCCGATCAGGATGACGTCTCGGCCCGCGCGGCAATGGCGCAGCACCTCGATGTGCACCTTGGTCACCAGCGGACAGGTGGCATCGAAAATCTTGAGCCCGCGAGCGGCCGCCTCGCTGCGGACGGCCTGCGAAACACCATGCGCACTGAAAATGACCGTACCGCCGGCAGGAACCTCATCGAGCTCGTCGACGAACACCGCGCCGCGCTGGCGCAGGTCCTCGACCACGAAACGGTTGTGCACGACTTCATGGCGCACGTAGATCGGCGCGCCCAGGGTTTCGAGAGCGCGCTTGACGATTTCGATGGCGCGATCCACGCCTGCGCAGAAGCCCCGCGGATTGGCCAGCACGATATCCATCAGGCGATTTTATCCTTTTGCAACGGGCGCAGGCTGAACAGCACCATCATCACGGCGCCACCCACGATACAGCTGTCGGCGACGTTGAATACCGGCCAATGGAAATCGCGCCAGTACCAGTCAACGAAATCCACCACGTAGCCGAAGCGCAGCCGATCGATGACATTTCCCAGGGCGCCGGAAATGACAAGCGCGAAGGGCAAGGCGGTGCGCCAGTCAGTGCGCGACGTGTGCCGCAGGCCGATCACCAGTGCAATGCACACGGCGCTTGCGAGGCCGGTGAAAAACCAGTGCTGCCAGCCGCCGGCGTCGGCCAGAAAACTGAAGGCAGCGCCCCGGTTGTGGGTCAGCGTCCAGTTCCAGAAGCCGGGAATGAAGGTCACCGGCTGCTGGAACTGCAGCCAGGCCACGGCGAGCCACTTGGTCACCTGGTCCAGTACCAGCATCAGCGCCGACAAAACCAGCCAGGAAAGCGCATTCGGGACGGGAAGCGGATATTTTGCCATGGCTTAGAAATACGCCCTTTGTTCGCCGTCGCCGTTGACGTTTTCCACGCAGCGCCCGCACAGCTCCGGGTCGTTGGGATAGCTGCCGACATCGCTGCGATAATGCCAGCAGCGAACGCACTTGGCGTGCTCCGACGGCCGCGCAACGATCCAGGCCTCCGCTCCTTCGGGCTTGATCGCATCGGCCGGTTTTTCCGACAGCGGGCGCAAGTCCATCGCGGAGGTAATGAACAGGAAGCGCAGCTCGTCATGGATGCCCGGATGCGCGTCAAGGGCTTCCTGGTTGAGGTCGGCGTAAGCAGTGACCTCCGCTGCCAGGGACGCACCGATGCGACCCTCGGCACGCATCGGTTCGAGCACCTTGCTCACGGCCACGCGTAGTTCCAGCAAGCCGTCCATCAACGGGCCATCAACCTTCAGATAGTCGCCGTCGGGCGGCAACAGTTCGTCAATGTCGGCTACCGTGGTGAACAGCACATTGGCTTCCCGGTCACCGGGCAGGAAACCCCACAGCTCGTCGGCGGTGAAGCTGAGCACGGGCGCAATCCAGCGCACGAAAGCCTCGCTGATCCGGTACATCGCGCTCTGCGCCGAGCGCCTGCCGGCGCTGTCCACGGCCATCGTGTACAGGCGGTCCTTGGTCACGTCCAGGTACAGCGCGCCCAGGTCGTTGGTGCAGAAGTTCTGGACCAGCGACACGACGCGCGCAAAATCGTAGTCACGATAAGCATCCTGGATACGGTCGTGCAATTCGCGCGCACGCGCCATCGCCCACTGGTCGAGCAACAGGCAGTCTTGTATCGGTACCAGGTGGATGGCGGGATTGAACCCGGCCAGGTTGCCCAGCAGGAATCGCGCGGTATTGCGGATACGACGATAGGCGTCGCTGCTGCGCTTGAGGATGTCGTCGGACACCGACATCTCGTTGCGATAGTCAGCCGCCGCCACCCACAGGCGCAACACGTCGGCGCCCAGCGAATCGTTGACTTTCTGCGGCTCGACAACGTTGCCGATGGACTTCGACATCTTGCGACCCGAGGCATCGACGGCGAAACCATGGGTAAGCACCGCCTTGTACGGCGCGGCGCCGTCCATCGCAATGCCGGTCAGCAGCGAGCTCTGGAACCAGCCGCGATGCTGGTCGGAACCTTCCAGGTACAGATCGGCAGGTTTATACAGGCCCTGCTCCGGCCGCGCCGCCAGCACAGCCTGGTGGGTCACGCCGGAATCGAACCAGACATCGAGGATGTCGGTGATCTTGTCGTAGTCGGCTGCTTCGTCGCC
>JBBRXD010000340.1:0-2606 GCA_038248775.1 Lysobacterales bacterium
ACCAGCTCGCGCTCGACATGGGCGTTGACAGGTTCGACATGTACATGGACCGCTACGGTTTCGGGCGTCCCACCGGCATTGACCTGATCGGCGAGACCGGCGGCATCCTGCCGTCGCCTGAATTCAAGCGCACGCGTTTCCAGCAGCCCTGGTACCAGGGCGACATCGTCAACGCGGGCATCGGCCAGGGCATGTGGAAGGCGACCCTGCTGCAACTGGTGCAGGCTACCGCGGAGGTTGCCAACAATGGCGTGCGCCATCGCCCGCACCTGCTGCGCGCGACGCGTCAGGGATTCGCCGCGCCGTGGCTGCGTGAGCCGCAGCCGAAGGGAGAACGCATCTCCACCAACATGGCCAACATTTCCGCGGTGAAGGACGGCATGCTGGCCGTCGTGCATGGGCCGACCGGCACGGCGCGAGCCATCGGCATCAACTCGCCCTACCTGATTGCCGGCAAGACCGGCACCGCGCAAGTAGTCAGCAACAAGAACAATATGCGCCTGGATCCGCACAACCTGCCCTTGCATCTTCGGCACCAGGCGCTGTTCATCGCCTACGCGCCGGCGGACGACCCGCGCATCGCCGTGGCGGTGGTGGTAGAGCACGGTGGCTTCGGGTCCACGTCGGCTGCACCCGTCGCCAAGGCGATCCTGGATGCATGGTTGTTGCCCAAGGTCAGCGCGGCGCCGATGCCGACCTCGACGCAACCGCGGCCATGATTACTGACCTGCGCGAAACCATCCTGGACTTCCTCGACAAGGTGGACTGGCCCTTGTTGCTCGCGCTGTGCGCGGTGATGACCGCCAGCCTGGTCGTGCAATCGAGCGCCGGCGGCGGCGACAGCCATGTCGTCATCGCGCAGGGCGCACGCTTCGCGGCCGGTGGCGGCGTGATGATCCTGTTGACGCGGGTTTCGCCGGGGCGCTTGCGCATCTGGACGCCAGTGGTGTTTGGCCTGACCCTGGTCCTGCTGCCGATGGTGTTTGCATTCGGATCGGGCCGCAGCGCACGACTGTGGATCAACCTGGGTTTCTTCTACCTGCAACCGGGTGAACTGTTGAAGCTGACGGTGCCGATGATGGTGGCCTGGTACCTGCATCGCGTGGTCTTGCCGCCGCGCTGGGGCACCTTGCTGGTGTGCTCGATCATCATCGGCCTGCCGGTCGCGCTGATCGTGCTGCAACCGGACCTGGGCACCGGCATGCTGGTGGCGGCATCGGGAGCATTCACCCTGTTCCTCGCGGGTATCGCCTGGTGGCGGATCGGGCTGTTCGCCGGCCTGGGCCTGGGCGCATTGCCGATTTACTGGCTGTTCCTGCGGCCCTACCAGAAGGATCGCATCCTCACCTTCATCAATCCGGAAAACGATCCGTTGGGTGCGGGCTGGAACATCATCCAGTCCAAGATCGCGATCGGCTCGGGCGGCTGGTTTGGCAAGGGCTGGGGCCAGGGCAGCCAGGCTCATCTCGATTTCCTGCCCGAGCACACCACCGACTTTGCCTTCTCGGTGTTGTCGGAGGAATGGGGCTGGGTCGGTGTCAGTGTCGTGTTCGCGCTCTACCTTTTCATCGTCGGCCGCAGTCTGTGGATCGCCGCGAACGCGCGCGACGGATATTCGCGGTTACTCGCCGGCGCGCTGGCGATGACATTTTCGGTGTACGTGCTGGTGAATGGCGGCATGGTGGTCGGGCTGTTGCCGGTGGTCGGCGTGCCGATGCCTTTGCTCAGTTACGGCGGCACCAGCGCGGTGTCGCTGCTGGCCGGTTTCGGAATCATCATGTCGGTGCGCGCGCACCGCAAGTTCATGTCCTGAAGCGGTCGCTGATCGCCCGGGCCTTGGCGGCGCTCTCGCGCACCTTGCCAAATTCGCCGGCCTGCAGCCAGTTTCGCGGCACCATCCACGAACCGCCGATACAGGCCACGTTGGGCTGCGCCAGGTAATCGGCGGCATCGGCTTCACTGATGCCGCCGGTCGGGCAAAACATCAATTCCGACAGCGGGCCGTGCAGGGCCTTGAGCATGCCGATGCCACCTACTGCCGCGGCTGGGAAAAGCTTTGCCACGCGAAAGCCATGTCCCATCAACGCAAGCAGTTCACTCGGTGTCGCGGCACCACACACTACTGGCAAGTCCGCTGCCGCAAGCGTCTGGGCCATCGAAGGTGTTGCACCCGGCGTGACGATGAAATCGGAACCGGCCTGGATGGCGGCTTGCAACTGGTCGGGATTGAGGACAGTACCCGCGCCAATCACCAGTGCCGGGAATGCGCGTTTCAATGCCGACACCGCCGGCAGGGCGGCAGGCGTGCGCAACGTGAGCTCGATGCTGTGCAAGCCACCTTCCTGCAGCGCTTCGGCCACCGCCATGGACTGGTCCACGCTATCGACGGTAACAATCGGCAGGATGCCTGCTGCACGCAGCATGCGTAGCGCGGTGGCCTGGTGGTCGGCGAGTCTCGGGTGGGTCATCAGGCGTCCTTTGCTTCGTGCGGCGCCAGTTGGCCGGCGCGTCCGAGTTCGTACTCGGCATCATATTCGACGCCGGCGGGTGCGTCGGACAATACCGGCCCGCAGGAAATGCTCAGCGCGCCCTGGTCTGCCGGCGTG
>JBBRXD010000341.1:0-2602 GCA_038248775.1 Lysobacterales bacterium
ACGTATCCACCAGCTTGCCGTCGACCTTGCCCGCCAGCGCGGCCTTGGCCAGGCCCGGGCCGATGGAACCGGCAACGTCAGCCACCGAAACCGGATGCTCGAACGGCCGTTGGCTGCCATCGGGAAGCGTAATGTTGATCATCAAAAAACCTCGAACAATTGTGGGAGCGGCCTTGGCCGCGACGCCCTTCGCAAAAACTATCGCGGCCAAGGCCGCTCCCACATACACAGACACAATAAAAAAGGACGCCAGGCGTCCTTCGTGCGTGACGAGAACCTGGCTGCGTTACTGGTGGCGGCTGGTAGTGCTCATGTCGCACGCTTGGCGGCGGTTTCCCGACGCCCCCTTGGGTATGCACTATTATCGCAAATCTAAAGGCCGGATGTAGGCATGTCAACGCATCAGCCGCCATCAGATGCCCAGCAGGGCCTTGATCTTGGCGCGCAGTTCCACCATTTCCGAGTCCGATGCGATCCCAAGCGAGTAGGCGTTTCGTTCACGCCAGTCCAGGGTTCGCAGCTGGTCGGCAAGCGCCACGCCAGGTTCCGGAAGCGACGCGATCCGGACTTCAAACGGATAGCCACGGATGGTGCGGGTACAGGGAACACAGACCAACAAGTTCGCCCGGTCGTTGAATCCCTGTCCGCTAAGCACTATCGCCGGGCGCAGTTGCGCTTGCTCGTGACCACGCGTCGGGCTGAAATCGATCATTACTATTTCACAAGCCCTTGGAACGAAGGGCTTCTTCACCATTTGACTTGCTCGGCCCCGCGCGCGGCACTTGGGATCAGCAGATCGTGGCGATTTTCGGGAGTAATCGCCCTCACCAGGTCATCAATATCGAACGAGGGCTGGGCTGGCTCGATGATGATCTTTCCACCCGACGCGGTGACGCGTACTTCCTGCTCCAGCGATATGTTGGCCTCCCGCACGACCGCCTGCGGAAGCCGGACAGCCAGACTATTTCCCCATTTCTTTACAATGACTGCCATGGCCTTTCTCCGTTCCCGATGCAGCCACTTTACGCGACCGCAAGCCATGTAGCAACAATGTATATACTTTCATTCAGGCCGCAGCCAATAAAAAACCGCCCATGGAAGGGCGGTTTTTTGCGGCTGGTCTCGGAGCATCCAAGCAACAGCTGCGCTGCGCGAAGGATGGTGGGCGATACAGGGTTCGAACCTGTGACCCCTACCATGTCAAGGTAATGCTCTACCGCTGAGCTAATCGCCCGAGAGGCGCCATTGTAGCGATGGGACCGGTTCCGGACAACCGCCTCGGCAAGGCGGTCCTTGGGCCGACCGCCCTGCCCTACAGCGGATTGGTCAGCGACAACGCCTTCAAGCGCTGCATTTCGTCACGAATCTGCCCCGCCTGTTCAAACTCCAGGTCCCGCGCATGCTGGTACATCTGCGCTTCCATCTGCTTCAGGCGCGCGGCCAGCTTGCCCGGCTCCAGCACCAGGTAGCGCTCGGCATCCTCGGCCAACTGCCTGGCACGGGCGCGACCCTTGCCCGGCTCAGGCGCGGATCGCGCGCCTTCCATTACATCCATGATCGCGCGGTTGATGCTGGTGGGCACGATGCCGTGCTTGAGGTTGTAGTCCACCTGGATCTGCCGGCGGCGGTCGGTTTCATCGATCGCGATGCGCATCGAGTTGGTGATGCGGTCGCCGTACATGATGGCCTTGCCGCGCACGTTGCGGGCGCAGCGGCCGACGGTCTGGATCAGCGAGCCGGCCGAACGCAGGAAGCCTTCCTTGTCCGCATCCAATATCGCCACCAGCGACACTTCGGGCATGTCCAGGCCCTCGCGCAACAGGTTGATGCCGACCAGTACGTCGAAGCGACCCAAGCGCAGGTCGCGGATGATTTCCACGCGCTCCACCGTCTCGATATCCGAATGCAGGTAGCGCACGCGCACATCGTGTTCCGACAGATAATCGGTCAGGTTCTCGGCCATGCGCTTGGTCAGGGTCGTCACCAGCACGCGGTCGCCCATCGCCGTGCGCAGGTTTATTTCCGACAGCAGGTCATCTACTTGCGTTGCCACCGGGCGGATCTCGATCTGCGGGTCGATCAATCCGGTCGGCCGCACCAGCAGTTCGACCACGTGGCCTTCCGTGTGTGCGTACTCGTACTTCCCGGGCGTAGCAGAAACAAATATGGCCCGCGGCGAACGCCGCTCCCATTCCTCGAATTTCAGCGGCCGGTTATCCAGCGCCGACGGCAGCCGGAAACCGAAATTCACCAGCGTTTCCTTGCGCGACCGGTCGCCCTTGTACATGGCCCCCAACTGCGGAATGGTCACGTGCGATTCGTCCACCACCAGCAATGCATCCGGCGGCAAGTAGTCGTACAGGCAGGGCGGCGGCTCGCCTTGCATGCGTCCGGTGAGGTGCCGCGAGTAGTTTTCGATGCCGCTGCAGAAGCCGACCTCGGCCATCATCTCGATGTCGAACTGGGTGCGCTGTTGCAGCCGTTGCGCTTCCACCAGCTTGTTTTCGCGATAGAAGTATTCCAACCGCTCCTTCATTTCCGGCTTGATGGTTTCGATCGCGTCGAGCACCGTCTTGCGCGTGGTTACGTAGTGCGATTTCGG
>JBBRXD010000342.1:0-2596 GCA_038248775.1 Lysobacterales bacterium
GCCTGCGCTTCCTGGAACACCCGCGCGCGCGCGCGGCCCTGGAGGAACGCGGCCAGTGGTTTCCGGGCTGGCTGCTTCGCCATGCCTACCGGCCCCTGATCGGCGGGACCGTGAGGCGCTTCGAAAACGCCCTGCGAGCGCATCTCGACCGTCCGGGCCCCAATTCCGGTTAGCGCGGGTCGGTTACAATCATTGCATGTCCGAAAACGAAGATTTCAAGCAGGCCGCCCTCGACTACCACCGGCAGTCACCGCCGGGCAAGATCAAGGTCGTCGCGACCAAGCCCATGCTTACCCAGCGCGACCTGGCGTTGGCTTATTCACCCGGTGTCGCGCATGCCTGCGAGGCGATCGTCGCCGATCCCTACCAGGCCTCGTCGCTGACAGCGCGCGGCAACCTGGTTGCCGTCATCACCAATGGCACCGCGGTGCTCGGGCTGGGCAACATCGGTCCGCTCGCCGGCAAGCCGGTGATGGAAGGCAAGGGCGTGCTGTTCCAGAGATTCGCCGGCATTGACGTGTTTGATCTGGAGATCGCCGAGAACGATCCCGACAAGCTCGTTGACATCATCGCCTCGCTGGAACCGACCTTCGGTGGCATCAACCTCGAAGACATCAAGGCGCCCGAGTGCTTTGAAGTCGAGCGCAAGTTGCGCGCGCGGATGAAGATCCCCGTCTTCCACGACGACCAGCACGGCACTGCAATCATTGTTGGTGCAGCCATCGTCAATGCGCTGCATGTGCTGGGCAAGGACATCGGCCAGGTGAAGCTGGCCACCAGCGGAGCCGGTGCAGCGGGAATAGCCTGCCTCGATATGCTCGTTTCACTCGGAATGGGTGTCGAAAACATTTTGGTCGCCGACAAGGACGGTGTGTTGTACAAGGGCCGCCCCGAGCTGGATCCGGCCATCTGCCGTTACGCGCGCGACACCGAGTCGCGCACCCTGGCCGACATCGTCAAGGGCGCCGACGTCTTCCTCGGCCTGTCCGCCGGTGGCGTGCTGAAGACCGAAATGGTCGAGACCATGGTCGAGCGCCCGGTCATCTTCGCGCTGGCCAATCCGTATCCGGAAATCGATCCGCTGGAAGCCAAGCGAGTGCGGCCGGAGGCGATTATCGCGACGGGCCGTTCGGATTTTCCGAACCAGGTGAACAACGCGTTGTGCTTCCCTTACATCTTCCGCGGCGCACTCGATGTAGGCGCGACCACCATCAACGAGGAAATGAAGCGCGCCTGCGTCAAGGCCATCGCCGAACTCGCACGCCGCGAAGCCTCCGACCTGGGCAGCGCCTACAGCGGCGAAACCCCGCGTTTCGGCCCCGAATACCTCATCCCGCGACCATTCGACCCGCGCCTGCTGATCTCTCTGGCGCCGGCCGTGGCAGAAGCGGCCATGGCCTCGGGCGTGGCGACGCGACCGATGGCCGACATGGCCGCGTATCGCGAGCAGCTGTCGCAATTCGTGTTCCGCACCGGCCTGGTGATGAAGCCGATGTTCGACCGCGCCCGCGCCGACCTCAAGCGCGTCGTCTATGCCGAGGGTGAAGAGGAAACCGTGCTGCGCGCCGTGCAGACCGTGGTTGATGAAAAACTGGCGCGCCCGATCCTGATTGGCCGCCCCAGTGTCATCGAGAGCCGCATCAAGCGGCTCAACCTGCGCCTGAAAGTGGGTGTGGATTTCGACCTGACCAATCCCGATGACGATCCACGCTTCAACGAATACTGGCAGCAGTATCACCAGATCATGGCCCGGCACGGCATCTCGCCACAGGCGGCCAAGGCAATCGTGCGCTCGCGCAGCACGGTCATTGCCGCGTTGATGGTGAAGCGGGGCGAGGCCGATGCGATGCTGTGCGGCATTGTCGGCCGCTACAATGGCAAGCTCAAGCACGTGGTGGATGTTATCGGCCTGGACCCGGGCGTCAAAACCCTGTCCGCACTGAGCGTGGTCATCACCTCGAAGGGTCCGTTTTTCTTCACCGACACGCACGTGCAGGCGGACCCGAGCGCCGAACAGATTGCCGAATCCGCATTGCAGGCCGCGTATCGGCTCAAGCTTTTCGGCATCACGCCGAAAGTCGCGCTGATCAGCCATTCCAATTTCGGCTCGGTCGATTCACCGAGTGCGCGCAAAATGGCCCGTGCGCTCGAACTGATCATGGAACGCAGCCCGAAGCTGGAAGCCGACGGCGAAATGCATGTGGACGCCGCGATCAACGAAGAAATCCGCGAGCGTATCTTTCCCGATTCACGCTTGCGCGGCAGCGCCAACCTGTTGGTGATGCCCAACCTCGATACCGCCAACACCGCCTACAATTTGACTCGCGTGATGACCGATGGCATCGGCATCGGCCCGGTGCTGATGGGCATGGCCAAACCCGCGCACGTACTGACGCCGTCAGCCACCGTGCGCCGCGTAGTCAACATGACCGCCATCGCGGCAGTGGAAGCGCAGATCAGGTCTGCACGCGGCGCCTGATTGTGGGAGCGGGCGTGGGCGCCGGGGGGAAACCAGTAGCGAGCGGGCCAAGGCGCGCCCACCCCAAGCCCCCCCCCCACCAAGCCCCCCCCCCCACACGCCCCGCCCCCCCAAACC
>JBBRXD010000343.1:0-2591 GCA_038248775.1 Lysobacterales bacterium
CGCCTGATACACGGGCCGGGGCCGCATCTGCCGCCCCGGTCGCTGGAATTGGCTATGTTATAATTTAGCGGTTTTCCGGGCTGTAAATGCGCCCGATTCCGCCATCCAGTCCAGTCCAGCAGAGGTTTACGATGCTCCAACTCGCTCGCCGCATGGGCCGCGCCAAGCCCAGTGCAATCATGGCCGTTGCTGAGAAAGCGAAGGCGCTCAAGTCCGCGGGCCGCGACATCATCAGTTTCTCGATCGGCGTACCGAACTTCCTGCCTGGCGACCATGTGTACGCCGCGGCGCGTGCTTCGCTCGACAAGGACTCCGGGCAGTACGGTTCCAACCGGGGCTCCGATGCGCTACTGGATGCCTTCCTGGCGCACATCGAAGCAGTGGGCCTGACTGGATACACCCGCGCCAACTGCTCCACCGGCATCGGCGCCAAGCACGTGTTGTACAACCTTGCCGAAGCCTTGATCGATGAAGGCGACAGCATCGCCTACGCCGTGCCGTATTGGACGACCTACGCCGACATCGCCGACATCAGCAACGCCAAGCGTCTCGAGCTGCCATGCCCCGCCAGCCAGAACTACAAATTGACGCCGGCGCAGCTGGATGCGGCCTTGGCGACCAAGCCCAGGATCTTCCTGTTCAACAATCCGAACAATCCCACCGGCATGGTCTATACCCGCGAGGAAGTCGCGGCCTTGGCCGAAGTGCTGGTTCGCTATCCGGATACCTGGATCGTGGCCGACGACATCTACAACCGGATGGTGTTCGACGGCCTGGGCTACCACAATTTCCTGCACACGCAGCCGTCCTTGCGCGATCGACTGGTCTTCGTTGATTCGCTGTCGAAGACTTATGGCATGCCCGGCTGGCGAGTGGGTTTCATGGTTGGCCCCGAGTCCGTGGCCAAGGCTGTCACCACGCTCAACTCCAACCACATCACCAACATTCCCGAGGTCGTCACCGCCGCCGCCATCGCTGCGCTGACCGGTCCGCAGGATGTGCCGACGCAGCGCAACGCCGAGTTCCAGGCCAAGCGCGACAGCGTGATGGCCGTGATGAATTCAATCCCCGGCGTGATCTGCCCCAGGCCGCAGGGTGCGTTCTACGTGTTCCCGGATATTTCCTGTGCGTTCGGGAAGTCGCACGGGACCATGCGCATCGACAACGATGTGGACTTCTGCAATGCATTGCTCGAGGCCAAGGGCGTGGCCTGCGTGCCCGGTTCGGCCTTCGGCGAGCCACGTGCTTTGCGTATCTCCTACACCTGCCCAAGCGCCCAACTGCCGGAAGGCTTGCGCCGTTTCGCGGAATTTTTTGCCGAACTCGCCTGATCGGCGCATGCATCAAATCCAAACTCAAGACCCAAGGAATCCACGATGAAATCACCCGTTCGCGTCGCCGTCACCGGAGCTGCTGGCCAGATCGGCTACTCGCTAGTCTTCCGCATCGCATCGGGCGAAATGCTGGGTCCTGACCAACCGGTCATCCTGCAGATGCTGGAACTGCCGATGGAAAAAGCACAGGCGGCCCTGAAGGGCGTGATGATGGAATTGGAGGATTGCGCGTTCCCGTTGCTGGCCGGCATGGTCGGCACCGACGACGCACTGGTGGCATTCAAGGATGCCGACATCGCCATGCTGGTGGGCGCGCGTCCGCGCGGACCGGGCATGGAGCGCAAGGACCTGTTGCTGGAAAATGCCAAGATCTTCACCGCCCAAGGCGCGGCGCTGAATGCCGTCGCAGCTCGCAACGTGAGGGTGCTGGTGGTGGGCAACCCGGCCAACACCAACGCCTATATCGCGATGAAGTCGGCGCCCAGCCTTGACCCGAAGAACTTTACCGCCATGCTGCGCCTCGACCACAACCGTGCGCTGAGCCAACTGGCTGGCAAGACCGGCAAGGCCGTGGGCGACATCAAGCGCCTGGTGGTCTGGGGCAACCACAGCCCCACCATGTACCCGGACTATCGTTTTGCAACCGTAGGCGGTGGGTCGGTGAAGGACGCCATCAACGACGAAAACTGGAACCGCTCCACCTTCATTCCGACCGTGGGCAAGCGCGGCGCGGCGATCATCGAAGCGCGTGGCCTGTCGTCGGCAGCGTCCGCTGCCAATGCCGCCATCGATCATATTCACGATTGGGTGCTGGGCACGAATGGCGAGTGGGCCACGATGGGCATTCCGTCCGATGGCAGCTACGGTATTCCGAAGGATGTGATGTACGGCTTCCCGGTCATCTGCAAGGACGGTGCCTATGAGATCGTGCAGGGCCTGGCTATTGACGACTACAGCCGCGAAATGATGAACAAGACGCTGGCCGAACTCGAGGAAGAACGCGCCGGTGTAGCCAGCCTGCTGGGTTGATCGAACCATTTGACGAGGCGGCCCACCGGCCGCCTTCGTCATTGCGAGGAGGGATGATGAGCAAGCAACTTTCCGCCGGCGCGCGATTCCGCGCCGCGGTTGCGTCCGAAAGCCCGCTTCAGGTGGTTGGTACCGTCACTGCGTTCGCTGCATTGATGGCCAAGCGCAGCGGCTTCCAGGCGATTTACCTGTCGGGCGGCGGCGTTGCCGCCAATTCGCTCGGCATGC
>JBBRXD010000344.1:0-2569 GCA_038248775.1 Lysobacterales bacterium
GATTTCGGTTCGCCGGGCGGCACCTACGTGATGCTTGGCTTCGGCACCGCGCCGCAGCCCGTGCTGAATCCTGAAAACTACTTCGAGACCTGCAAGCTGCCGCTGGGTTCGGGCTTCGGCGCTGCCGATACCGGTCTTCCTGGTTCGCTGCAGGGCTTTGCCTGCGCCAACTCGGTGCCGCGCCTGCCCAACCGCAACGCACGTGACTCCGGCCAGTACGGCGCGGCCATCCGCTACTTCTCCGAAGAATGGGGCAACACCGATTTCGCCTTCTACTTCCTGAACTACCACAGCCGCCTGCCTCTGCTGTCCGGCCGTACCGTGTCCACGGCTGCGCTGGCCGGCGTGCCGGCCGGCCTGACTGCCGGCTTTTATGTGGAATATCCGGAAGACATCCAGATGTACGGCTTCAGCTGGAACACCACGTTGCCGGGCGGCATTGCCTGGCAGGGTGAAGTGAGCCACCGCCCGAACATGCCCTTGCAGGTGGATGACGTCGAACTTCTGTTCGCCGCCTTGAGCCCGCTGAACGCGGTGGTGCCGACCCTGGTCAACACGCCGGGGCTGCGTTTCTGCAGCCAGCTCAATCCGGGTTGCACGGCATCGCCGTTCTCCACCGACCAGCGCGGCTGGCGCAGCCATGAGGTCTCGCAGTTGCAGATGACCTTCACCAAGGCCTTCGCCAGCGTGTTTGGTGCCGAACAGATCGCCCTGGTGGGTGAAATCGGTGCGACCGAAGTGTGGGACCTGCCGTCGCCGGACGTGCTGCGTTATGAAGGTGAAGGCACCGATACCAGCGCTGGCCTGGATGTAGGCGACGTCTTCAGCTCGCCGTTCCTGCCGTCGCCGCCGTTTCCACCCGGCACTTACAGCGGCCTTTTCACCATGCCCGGTGCCGTGCGTAATCCGCTGACCTTGGAAGGTGGTTTCCCGACCCAGTTCTCCTGGGGTTATCGCGTTGCCGCCCGCGCCGACTACAACAGCGCATTCGGAACAGCCGTCACTTTGTCGCCACGCGTCGCCTTCAACCATGACGTGAACGGAACCACTCCGGGACCGGGTGGCAACTTCCTTGAAGGTCGCAAGTCCGGTACCGTTGGTGTCGAGGCCAACTATCTCAACAAGCTTGTCTTCGACCTGAGCTACACGGCATTCACGGGTGGTGGTCGCTTCAACCAGATCTCCGACCGCGACTTCGCTTCATTCACTGTCAAGTATTCGTTCTGAGCCATTAGGGAGGGCAGACGATGAAGATGATCAAGAAAACCGCGCTGGCTACATTCGCCACCGCTGCAATCCTCACCGCAGGTGTGGCCCAGGCCAACACCACCGCGGCGAAGGCCGCCCAACTGGGCAATTCGCTGACCCCGATGGGCTCGGAAAAAGCAGGCAACGCAGCTGGCACCATCCCGGCATGGGATGGCGGCATCACGCGTCCGCCAGCGGGTTATCGCGCTGGCCGTGACCACATTGATCCGTACGCGGGCGAGAAGCCCCTGTTCACGATCAATGCCGGGAACATGGGCCAGTACGCCGACAAGCTCGGCGCCGGCCAGAAGGCGATGCTGACCAAGTACAAGACGTTTCGAATGGACGTCTATCCGACCCACCGCAGCGCATCCTTCCCGACCCGTACCTACGAGTTCACCAAGAAGAATGCAACGCAGTGCAAGCTGATTGCAGACGGCGAGGGCATCCAGAATTGTGCCGAGGGTTTCCCCTTCCCGATTCCAAACAATGCCTACGAGGCCATCTGGAACCACAAGCTCAAGTACAAGGGCCTGTCGGTTCGCAGCTACTCGAACCAGGCCGCGCCCACCGCCGGTGGTTCCTACACGCTGGTTCGCCTGCGTGAAGAAATCCTTGGCCTGTACTACAAGCCGGGCAACACCTCCGAGTCCATCAACAACGCACTGCTGTATTTCAAACAGGATGTGCTCGGCCCGGCGCGTCTTGCCGGTGGCGTGCTGCTGGTGCACGAAACCTTGAACGCCAAGGCTGCGCCTCGCCAGGCATGGGTGTACAACCCCGGCCAGCGTCGCGTGCGTCGCGCGCCCAACGTTGCCTATGACAACCCGGGTACCGCGTCCGACGGCCTGCGCACCAACGACATGACCGACATGTTCAACGGCGCCATGGACCGTTTCGCCTGGACCCTGGTTGGCAAGAAGGAAATGTACATCCCGTACAACGCCTACAAGGCTGACGTAAGCACCACCAAGGTCAGCGATCTGCTCCGCCCGGGCCACATCAACCCCGACTACCTGCGCTACGAGTTGCATCGCGTGTGGGTAATCGAGGCCAAGCTCAAGCCGGGCCAGCGCCACATCAACAGCCGCCGCACGATGTACCTGGACGAAGACAGCTGGCAGATCGTCGGTATCGACCATTACGACGGCCAGGGCACCCTGTGGCGTTACTCGGAAGCGCTTCCGATCAACTACTACGAAGTGCCGACCCTGTGGACCACGCTTGAGACGCACCACGACCTGAAGTCCGGCCGTTACATCAGCGGCTTGCTCGACAACCAGGACAAGCCACGCGACTTCAGCTTCCAGAGCACTCCGGC
>JBBRXD010000345.1:0-2555 GCA_038248775.1 Lysobacterales bacterium
ACGGGCCGCTTCTACACGGGCGCTTCAGGCGTCGAGGTCGGGGATGAGTTGGTTTTCGAGGTAGGCGACCATGTCTTTGACGCGCAGCTTGCGCTTCTTCAGGCGCTTGATGGCCAGCTCGTCCGCGGCCATGTCCGTGGTCAGTTTGGCGATGGCCGCGTCCAGGTCGCGGTGTTCCAGGCGCAGCTCGACCAGTTGCGCGGTGATCCTGGCGGTGTCCGGCGGCTGGGCCATTTCTCCAGCTTAACGCCGCGGGCGCGATGGCGACAGAGGGTAAACTAGGCGATTGCATCGATCGTGGAAATTGAATGTTCTTTCGCAACCTGACGCTGTTCCGTTTCAACCCGTCGCTAAAAAAATCCTTTGACAGCATCGACGACGCGCTGGCCGAGTGCGCCCTGAAGCCGGTCGGCCCGCTCGAGCAGATGTCGCGCGGCTTCGTGTCGCCCTTCGGCCGCGATCAGCCGGCCCTGTCGCACCGGGTTGGAGCGGCGCTGTGGCTGACCCTGGGCGGCGAAGACCGGCTGCTGCCGTCGTCGGTCATCAACGACGAGGTGCAGCGCAAGCTGGCCCAGGTCGAGCAACGCGAGGGTCGCAAACTCGGCGGTCGCGCCCGCAAGCGACTGAAGGAGGACGTGGTGCACGAGCTGTTGCCGCGCGCCTTCGTGCGGCCCAGCCGCCTGAATGCCTCGATTGACCTGGTCCAGGGCGTGGTGGCCGTGGACACCTCGTCGCGCAAGGCGGCCGAAGGTTTCGTCACCGAACTTCGCCACGCGCTGGGCAGTTTTCCGGCGCTGCCGCTGAACGCGGAAGTTTCGCCACGCGCTGTGCTGACCGGCTGGATTGCTGGCGAGCCGCTGCCCGCCGGCTTTGCGCTCGGGGACGAGTGCGAGCTGAAGGATCCGGTGGACGGGGGCGCGATCGTCAAGTGCCAGCGCCAGGAATTGCTTGGTGATGAAATCCGCAAGCACCTGGAGTCAGGCAAGCAGGTGTCGCGACTGGCGCTGGTGTTCGACGACCAGGTCAGCTTCGTGCTCGGCGAGGATCTGGTCATACGCAAGCTCAAGTTCCTGGACGGCGCGGTGGACCAATTGGAAAACACCGAGCGCGACTCGCTCAATGCAGAGCTGGACGCGCGCTACGCACTGATGTCGGCGGAGTTGGCCCGCTTGTTCACGGCGCTGGAAAAGGCCATGAAACTGAGCCGCCCCGAGGCCTGAAACTGGCGTTAGAATCAGGCCTGATGGATTCTTCCCAAGCCGACGCCAACGCCCAAGCCGCCAGCAACCTGACGGCGTTCCGATCGCAAGTATCGTGATGAACTGGTTTGCTTTCCCCGAGCGACCGCGCACCGAGGAAGCCGCGCGCGAGCTGGTGCTGCGCAGTGGCGAGGCGGTGCCGGTGCGCTGGGTGCGCGACGCGCGTGCACGCACGTTGCGCCTTATCGTGAACGAGCGTGGCATCCGCCTGACCGTGCCGCGCAGCGCGTCGGTGCGCTCGGCCGAATCGTTCCTGTTCGAACATCGTGACTGGTTGCAATCGCAGTTGGCGAAACGCACCGTGGTCGAAACAAGGCCGTTTAGCCGCGAAGGCGATACCCGGTTGCCACTGCGGGACGAAAAAATTCCGCTGGAATGGCGCGAAGGCCGCTACACCCGCGCTGAGCTGGGCGAACACGCGGTGGTCATCACGCAGACCGCGAAGGCGGGCGAGAAGCAGGTTCGCGCCGCGCTCAAGGAATTTTACCTGCAACAGGCGCGCATCGACATCGGCGGCTGGTTGCCGAAATACCTGCCCGGCCTGCCCAAGGCGCCGGTCGCCCTGCGCCTGCGCCCGCTGTCGTCGCTGTGGGGGTCGCTTAGCCCGGGGGATGCCCTGTCCCTGGACCTGGCCCTGGTGCTGGGTCGTCCGATGGCCTACGAATACGTCCTGGTCCATGAACTATGCCACCTGATACATCGGGACCACTCCCGGCGCTTCTGGCGCGAGGTGGAAGCCCGCTGTCCGGACTGGCGGACCGAGCGCAACTACCTGCACGGGGACGGCCTGGAGATCAAACGGGAACTGCGCCGCCTGCTCGGCGGCTAGCTGAAAAAACAGCCTGTCGCGGGCGGCAACGAGTGGCAACACAAGTCCGCCGTGACAAGCCCTCGACTGTCTCACTAGATGATGAGAATTCTATTGGCGGGTTGATTTATCGACCCGATCGGAGCAGATTGGGTCACGTAGTGTCGATTGGTTAACATTTCCGCGAGCAGGTGTCCGGTTCCATCGCCCAATTGCGTCAGATACCTCGCAGACATCATTTTTTCAGTTCAACCACCTTCCCAGGGGAGTTTCACGATGACCAACAAATCCAAGGCCCGTCATGGCATGAGCCGTTCGTACCGGTTCAAGCTCAATCCGACCACGCGTGCCATCCGCAACGCGTTTGCCCTGGGCCTGGCCCTGGCTGCCGGCTCCGGCCCGGCGCTGGCCGCCTGCGTGGCAATCGACGCCAACACCATCGAATGCGATGGCGCCCTGGGCGGCGTCAGCTACACCATCGATGACCT
>JBBRXD010000346.1:0-2543 GCA_038248775.1 Lysobacterales bacterium
GAAGCCTCGCGCCGCGTGCTGGGCATGCGCCACTACGACGTACAGCTGATCGGCGGCATGGTGCTGCACAGCGGTCGCATCGCCGAGATGCGCACCGGTGAAGGCAAGACCTTGGTTGCAACCTTGCCTGTTTATCTGAATGCGCTGTCCGGCAAGGGCGTGCACCTGGTCACGGTGAATGACTACCTGGCACGCCGCGACGCCGCCTGGATGGGCAAGCTGTACAACTTCCTGGGCATGTCCGTAGGCGTGGTCTATCCCAACATGCCGCACAGCGAAAAGAAAGGCGCGTACGGCAGCGACATCACCTACGGCACCAACAACGAATACGGCTTCGACTACCTGCGCGACAACATGGCGCTGGCCAGGGAAGACCGTTTCCAGCGTGGCCTCAATTACGCCATTGTTGATGAAGTGGACTCCATCCTGATCGACGAAGCGCGCACCCCGCTGATCATCTCCGGCCCGGCCGACGAATCGCCCGACCTCTACCTCAAGGTCAACAAGCTCATCCCGCAGCTGTCCAAGCAGGAAAAGGAAGACAGCGAAGACGGGGATTACTGGGTGGATGAAAAACAAAAGCAGGTCCACCTGAGCGAGCAGGGCATGGAACGTGCCGAACAACTGCTGCGCGACGGCGGCATGATTGCCGAAGAAGACACCCTGTATTCGCCCAACAACCTGGCCGTGGTGCACCATCTGAACGCCGGCCTGCGCGCGCATGCGCTATACCAGCGCGACGTGGACTACATCGTGCGCGATGGCGATGTAATTATTGTTGACGAGTTCACCGGCCGTACGCTGGCCGGCCGCCGCTGGTCCGATGGCCTGCACCAGGCCGTGGAAGCAAAGGAAGGTGTCGACATCCAGCGCGAGAACCAGACGCTGGCGTCCATCACCTTCCAGAATTATTTCCGCATGTATTCCAAGCTGTCGGGCATGACCGGTACGGCCGATACCGAAGCTTTCGAATTCCAGTCCATCTACGGCCTGGAAGTGGCGGTTATCCCGACCCACCGCGAGATGGTGCGCAAGGACCATTCCGACCTGGTGTACCTGACCAAGGAAGCCAAGTTCAACGCCGTCATCAACGACATCAAGGATTGCCACGAGCGCGGCCAGCCGGCGCTGGTCGGCACCACGTCCATCGAGACGTCCGAGATGCTGGCCAACCAGTTGGCGGAAGCCGGCATCCCGCACGAAGTACTGAATGCCAAGCAGCACGAACGCGAAGCGCAGATTGTCGCGCAGGCCGGTCGCCCGAAAGCCATTACCATCGCCACCAACATGGCCGGTCGCGGTACCGACATCGTGCTCGGTGGTTCGCTGGAAGCCGAGCTGCAAGAGCTGGGTGAAGGCGCGACCGATCTTGATAAGGCCCGCGCAAAGGTTGAGTGGCAGAAGCGCCACGATGAAGTGCTAAGCCTGGGCGGACTGCACATCGTCGGAACCGAACGCCATGAATCACGGCGCATCGACAACCAGTTGCGTGGCCGTTCCGGCCGCCAGGGCGATGCGGGTTCGTCGCGTTTCTACCTGTCGCTGGAAGACAACCTGATGCGCATCTTCGCCGCCGACTGGGTGAAGAACGCCATGCGCAAGATGGGCATGAAGGAAGACGAGGTCATCGAAAGCGGCATGGTGTCCAAGCAGATCCAGAATGCCCAGCGCAAAGTGGAATCGCACAACTTCGACATCCGCAAGAACCTGCTCGATTTCGACGACGTGGCCAACGACCAGCGCAAGGTCATCTACCAGCAGCGCAACGAGCTGCTGGAATCGGAATCCGTGCAGGACGCGATCGAGGCCATTCGCGGCGACGTCATCTACGAGACCGCGCGCCGCTTCGTGCCCGAGAATTCAATTGACGCCCAGTGGGATGTGGAAGGCCTGGAGCGCAGCTTCCAGGACGAGTTTGGCATCACCCTGGACGCCGACAAGGTTATCGAGGCCAGCAACCACGAGATCGACGACGCGCAGCTGGTGCAGCACGCCATTGATGCGGCCACCAAGCACTTCAGCGACAAGGAAGCGCATGTCACGCCCGACATCATGCGCCAGCTCGAAAAGCACCTGATGTTGAACGTACTCGACCAGAGCTGGAAGGAACACCTGGCGCGCATGGACTACCTGCGCCAGGGCATCCATTTGCGCGGTTACGCGCAGAAGCAGCCCAAGCAGGAATACAAGCGCGAAAGCTTCGAGCTGTTCACCGAATTACTGGAAAAAGTGAAACGCGAAGTCACTGCGCTGCTCGCCCGCATCCGCATCCGCAGCGAAGATGAAGTGGCCGAACTCGAAGCCTCCGACCGCGCCCGCATGCAAGCCCAAGCCAACCGCATGCAATTCCAGCACCCCGACATGGGCGGCTACGGCGCCGACGAAGAAGCCGCCGATGTTGTAGGAGCGGGCTCGCCCGCGATAACCCAAACCCGCAACACCCCCAAAGTAGGCCGCAACGACCCCTGCCCCTGCGGCTCCGGCAAAAAATACAAGCAGTGCCACGGCCAACTAGTCTAAGTCCCGTCCACGTCGTAGCGGGA
>JBBRXD010000347.1:0-2523 GCA_038248775.1 Lysobacterales bacterium
ATGCCCGCTCCTACAGGGTTATTTCGGGGCGAGGCGGACGGCGCCATCGAGGCGGATGGTTTCGCCATTGAGGTAGCGGTTGCCGATGATGAAGGCGACCGTCCCAGCGAACTCTTCCGGCAGGCCCAGCCGCGACGGGAAGGGGATGGAGGCCGACAGCGACTCCTGCACCTGTTGCGGCATCGTGTCCACCATGGGCGTCCAGAAGATGCCGGGCGCAATCGTCATCACGCGTACGCCGATACGCGCGAGCTCGCGGGCCATCGGCAAGGTCATCGCGACCACGCCACCCTTGGATGCGGAATACGCGGCTTGCCCGATCTGGCCTTCGAAGGCGGCGACCGAGGCGGTGTTGATGATGACGCCGCGCTCACCGTCTTCGCCGGCTGTGTTGTGCTGCATCAGGTCGGCTGCACCCTTGGCGACATTGAAACTGCCGACCAGGTTCACCATCACCGTGGTCGAAAACTGGCGCAGCGGCATCGGGCCGTCGCGGCCCAGCACGCGGCCCGCGCCCAGGATGCCGGCGCAGTTCATCGCGACATTCAAGCCGCCGAGGAAGTCGCGCGCGGTGGCGAGGTTCGCCTGCACGGCAGCTTCGTCGGTTACGTCGGTGCGCAGGTAGATCGCATTGCCGGCGCCAAGTGCATCGATCGCCTCGGCGCCCTTGTCGTCATTGACGTCGAACAGCGCGACCTTGCCGCCGTTGCGCACGAGATGTTCGGCGACGGCAAAGCCCAGGCCGGAAACGCCGCCGGTGACAACGGCAAGGGAATCTTTCAGCTGCATGTGGGTTCCAGAAGGGACAAAACGGGGATTTTACGGCAGATCGCGGCCTGGCTGCGACCGGCTACAGGTCCATCAGGTAGAAGGCGTTGCAGCCGCCGTGGCCGGTGGCGCCCATCGGCTCGCCGATCTTGTGGAAGCCCGTACGCTCGTAAAGCCGCATCGCTGCGTCCATGCCACGCAAGGTCTCCAGGTAGCAGCGCTTGAAGCCCAGTTCGCGCGCCGCGGCCAGGCACTGGGTCATCATTGCCGCGCCTGCACCCATGCCGCGCACTTCAGGCAGGAAGTACATCTTGCGCAATTCGCATACATCAGGCTCGCCGCCAGTCAGCGGTGCGACACCACCACCGCCCATCACCTCGCCATTGCGCTCGATCACGAAATACGCGCAACGCGGCTCGGAGTAAGCCCGGCTCATCCAGTCCACTTCCGGATCGCTGATGGCAAAGCCGCTGCCGACGGCGCCAAATTCCGGCATCACCGTGCGGATTACCGACGCCATCGCGGCATCGTCGCCGGCTGTGATCGGCCGATTTACGTAATCACTCATGTGTTGTCGCTCGCCATCGTTACCTTGCTGCCGCTGGCGCGCCCGAGCAGGGCGGACAACCAGCGTCCCGTAGCCACCAGTCGCGCCAGGTCCACACCGGTGTCCAGGCCCATGCCCTCGATCATGTACACCACGTCTTCGGTCGCGACATTGCCGCTGGCACCCTTGGCATACGGACAGCCGCCGGTGCCCGACACCGCCGAATCCACCACGCGCACGCCTGCTTCCAGGCAGGCGAGGATGTTGGCCAGCGCCTGGCCGCGGGTGTCGTGGAAATGCACGGCCAGTGCCGACATCGGCACGGCATCGGCCACCGCGCGCAACATGTCGCGCGCCTTCACCGGCGTGCCAATGCCGATGGTGTCGCCGAGGGAAATTTCATAACAGCCCAGGTCGTGCATACGCCGGGCAATCCGCACCACGTCCGCCACCGGCACATCGCCCTGGTAGGGGCAGCCCAATACCGTGGAAACGTAGCCGCGGACCTTTACACCCAGCGATGCCGCGCGGATCAGGATTGGCTTGAAACGATCAATGCTTTCATCAATGGAAGCGTTGATGTTCTTCCGGTTGAAGGCTTCCGATGCTGCGGAAAAAACCGCCACCTCGGTGGCGCCCGCTGCCAGCGCACGGTCGAATCCCTGCTCGTTCGGCACCAGCACCGGATAGGACACGCCGGGCTTGCGTGTGATCCCTGCAAACACCTCGGCCGCATCGGCCAGTTGCGGAATCCATTTCGGGCTGACGAAGCTGGTGGCTTCAATGCACAGCAGGCCAGTGTCCGACAGGCGATTGATCAGTTCGATCTTGTCGCGGGCCGCAATGATCGACTTTTCGTTCTGCAGGCCATCGCGCGGGCCAACTTCGACGATGCGCACGTGTTCGGTCATGGTGCGCCGTTGCCGTCGTCGCGGCCGAGAATCAAGTGGTCCATCATGCCTCCAGGCGAATCAGCAAGGCGTCGCCGTCAACAAAGTCGCCGGTGGCCACGCGCAGCTCGGCGATCACGCCGTCGCGAGGGGCCCTCAGTGCCAGTTCCATCTTCATCGCTTCCATCACGCCCAATTCCTGGCCCTCGACAACCACGTCGCCAACAACCACGCGCACCAATACGATACGCCCCGGCATCGGCGCGAGCACGCGGTCGCCGCCGCCTGCGGCATCCCCCGCATCGAGCCTGAAAGCAG
>JBBRXD010000348.1:0-2520 GCA_038248775.1 Lysobacterales bacterium
CTTTCCACGGTGAAATCAGCGACGCGGAGCGAAATGATATTGAGGCCAACTTCAACGCGGGTTTGCGTGCACTGAAGAACCGGCTTCAGGAAAAAGGCTCGGTGCTGTTGGTGTTGGACAACGTCAGTGATCCCGAATTACTGCGTCCTAATGAAACCAGCCGAATCACGAAACTCGGGCCGCAACTGCACCAGGCCGACAAAGTGATCTTCTCCAACATGATGACCATGCGGCTGGAGCTGTGCCGGGAACTCGATGGAATCTACACCGAATTCGGCAATAACGGCAATGCCCTCAACGCCTCGGCCTTGCTCGGCCTCCGCAAGCCGGTGGTGGCCTGGACCTACAATGAGACGCTCAAGGATCCCAATCCGGACGCCTTCATGCAGCGTCACCTGCATTTGGGCGCGTTCCCATTCGCATCAATCTAAGAGTTCTAAGAGTCGACAATGCAATGAGTTACGGGATCGTTTCTGGCCCTGGAGGAGGCGTGGATCGGGCTTTAGTTTGGCGATTTCGGTTAGCTTCTTGAGCGCGACGAGGCGGCTGATGATATAATCGAAGATCTTCTCCAAGCTATACCTTCGCTCCGGGTGGCGGCGGGCGAGCGAGAGCCCGATCTTCAAACCGACCGCCAGCGCGATCATGCCCGCCAGCACCAGCGCCTTGAGATGCTGCGGGCTGCTGGTGCGGTTCAGCGCCTTGGCCAGGTTGCCGGCCTGCTTCCAGGCGCGGAAGACCATCTCGATGAGCCAGCGCTGGCTGTAGATCGCGGCCAGGTCCGCGGCGGCCCGCATCGCCTTGGGCACCGAGGTGACCAGCAGATGCCAGCCGTCCCGGATCAGGGTTTTCTTGGGAACGGTCCGCCCTTTTTGTCTGGCCTCGGCGCGGTGTTCCCGCCGGCGTTTCTCGGTCTCCTGCAGGCTCGCGCGAATGGCCACCAGGCGTGCCGGATGCTCTTTGGCGGTGAGTTTGACGGCGAGGTCCAGCGTGTTGCCGCGATGCGTTTCGAGGACCTTTTCCAACGGCACGTCACGGGCGGTCACAACCTCCACGTTGAGCGGCAGACGGCTCAGCCAGAAGGCGTTGAGGGCTTCGATGATCTGGAAGTTGTCGACGCCGAAGTAACCCATATCGCGCAACACCAGGTCGCCGGGGCGGATCAACTCCAGGAGATCAATCCCGATGGTCTTGTCCTGCTCGGTGCCGAGGTGCAGGTCGTTGCGGATGAGTTCCCCGCCCAGCAGATCGAAGGCGAGATCCACCTTGCAGCCCGCGGTGGTGCCGCTGGCGTTGCCATGGCCGGGAAACTCCGCCGCATTGCCCTTGGGAAAGCGCACGAAGGTGGAGTCTTCGATCACGATCCGACCGAACGGGCAGGTGTCGGCGGCGCGGGCGTGATGGAACCGCCACTGGCAGATGTGGCCGAGGCAGCGGGTGAGGAAGCCTTCCGCGCCGCACTCGGTGCGGACGAGTCGCTGCTGCAGTGCCTGCGGGCTGATCTGGAGATCCTGCGCCTCATGGCCGATGCTCGCCACGAGCTGGTTGAAGGAGGCCCGCCCGGTCGAGACGGCCTCCAGCAGGGTGAGGAGGAATCGCTCCGGGCTGAAGCGCTTGCTTGCACGCTGCACCAGGCCGGAATCCTTGGCGAAGAGTTTGAGGCTGGCGGCGAGGGAGGCCCAGATGGCGGACGATTGGGGAGTTTGGAATGTATCTAACATACCAAATCCGCGAATTTTCTAACAGATCAAAGTCAAGCGGAAAATTCGGATTTTTCCAATTTTATTGTGGTTGTTAGAAGCGCGGTTTCTGGGGTTGGGGCGGCCTTTGGCACCGACCACGCGGCAAGCTTCGAAGTCGCCAAAGTCATCAAAGCGTTGGCCTGACGAAAGGGGCCTTCATCAACGGGTCATCTTCGCGCCAAACCAATCAGCGGTGCTCGCTTCCCTCATCCATCAATTCATAACTAACTGCTTTACAGTGCTTTGTGTCTTAGGTTGATGCGAATGGGTAGTTTGTCCACTATTCTCAGGCTCGTCGTGCCTAACAATAAGGCGCGGATGGCACCCCCCGCTAGCCCCTCCGTTCTCCTGCGCGCTACATCCATCCCGATGCCAGCGAGCGCAAGGACCCCGAGAAACGCATCATTCCAGGTCCCATTGAAGGCTGGCGCTGAGAGTCATGAGCAGGGGTGTCTTCATAGGTGTTGTCCCAACTGAGCCGCGCCCCGGGCGGCGGGATGGCGATTTCATTGGCTCATGGCCCGGTGACCTTGAGGCGGACGAACTTCCTGGCGGGACCACCGGTTGGGAAGGTGTATTTCACATCGTTACCGGTGACGGTCACGTTGCCGCCCACCGTTTCGGCCGTCCAAGTGCCGGAAAGCGTCTCGGAGGTTTCGACACTGTAGCCGGTGACGTAGGTGCCGGGGTAGGCGGAAGCCTTGATCCAAGTGACGCTGAGCGTGCCATCCAACGGAGACTTGACCACGCCCGGCAGGGCGGTAAAGCCGGCACTGGC
>JBBRXD010000349.1:0-2517 GCA_038248775.1 Lysobacterales bacterium
GCAGCAACCTCGCCGGTGATCCAGCCCTGCATGGGCAGGCGCGGGCCCGGTTCTTCCGCGGCCGGCAGGTCGAACTGCGAACCGATCCAGCTGTTCTTCACCACGTCCCAGCCGTAGGCCGCGCCGGGCGTGTCATGGATGATGATGGCGGCGGCCGCACCCTGTCGCGCGGCTTCCCCGAACTTGTAGGTCCAGCGACCGTAGTAAGTCATGCGCCGGCCTTCGAAGAGCGTTGTATCGTTGTTGTGGAAGCCGGGGTCATTGATCAACATCACCACCGTCTTGCCCTTCACATCGATGCCGGCGTAATCATTCCAGCCCGCTTCGGGCGCGTTCACGCCGTAGCCGACGAATACCAGCGGGCTGTCGCTGACCTTCACGTTGGCCTGCCCGGAGCGCGTGCTGAGCACCATCTGCTCGCCGAAGGACAGCGGCATGGTCTGGTCGCCGAGCTTGATAGTCATCTTGCTGGTGCTGGTATCGGCCCGCGTTTCCACCATCGGCACGGTCTGGAAATAGCTGTTGCCGTTGCCTGGCTCCAGGCCTAGGCGCTGCAGCTGCTCGCGCAGGTAGTCGACCGTTTTGGTTTCGCCGTCGCTGCCCGGTTGGCGGCCACCGAATTCATCGGAGGCGACCACCTTGATGTGCGCGGCAAAATCTTCCGCCGAAATCTCCGGTCCGAAGGCGTGGCCTGCTTGTTCGTTCACCGCCATCAGCGATGCTCCGGTCTCTTGCAGGCGGTCGTGCTGGCAAGCGGCCAGCAGCAGTACCAGGGGCAGCGGGCGCAGCAGGCGGCGGATCGAAGTCATGCGGGTCTCCCGGGTCAGACCCGCATTGTAAACGCAGACAACCGGTCGATCAGGCCGGCTGCCCGGAAATGGGCGTTCAGCGAGCTTTTGGCGGCAGCTTGTCGGTATAAGCACGCGCCTGGGCGCCGCTGACTGGACCGACCTTTGCGCTGGTGTGCACGAACAGTTCAACCTCGCGCTCGAAGCGCAGTTCGCCCTTCACGGTGGTATTGGGGCCGATGACGACGCGCGGGATGTTCGGCTTGCCCCAGCCTATGCCGTGCGGTTTCTCGACCAGGATCCCGCCTTCCACCAGCGACTGCGCGCCGACGGTGATATCGCCGCTGACAGTGCGCAATTTTCCACCCACCGTGGATTGCTTGATGGTGATGCCGCCGTTGACGGTACTGATGTTGCCGCCAACCTTTGAATTGAAGTCGAAGCGGATGCCGCCATTGACGGTTTCCACGTTGCGGGTCACGTTCACGCGTTCGCCGGCGCGAATGCCACCATTGACGGTGGACACACTCGACAGGGAAGCATCGTCGTCGATGGTGATGCCGCCATTGACGGTTTCCACGTCCTTGGCGGTGGCGCCCTTGCGCACCGAGATGCCACCGTTGACGGTGTCGAGGTCGCCATAGCTGTGTTCGGCCTCGGCCGTGATGCCGCCGTTGACGCGGCTGATGTCGCCGCCCTGCGGGTCGGAATCGTGGGCATGGACGGCGGAAATCGACAGGGAAAGGGTGACGGCAAGGGCAAGCAGGGTGCGACGCATGGTGGTTCTCCGAAGGGGTTTTCTCAACGTGTTCGACGCTGTGATGCGCGGTGCCGACAAATGGTTTAGAGCCCATTGGAAGCCGGATGGTTACAATTCGCCTGTGCCGAACGTCAGGAGCGACCGATGATCCGTCCCAAGCCCTTGCTGCTATTGATATTGGATGGCTGGGGGCACCGCATCGAGCGCGAGGACAACGCCATCGCCCTGGCCGAACTGCCGCACTGGCGGGGTTTGCTGGCCGACTGCCCGCATACCCTGGTCCATACCGAGGGCCGTTTCGTCGGCCTGCCGGATGGCCAGATGGGCAATTCCGAGGTCGGCCACATGAACATCGGCGCCGGACGCATCGTCTACCAGGACCTGACCCGCATCGACGCGGCCATCGAGGACGGCAGCTTCCAGGCCAACCCCGAGCTGCTGGCCGCTTGCGCCGCGGCCCGGGACGCCGACGCCACCCTGCACCTGTTCGGCCTGCTGTCGCCGGGCGGCGTGCACAGCCACCAGGCGCACATCTTCGCCATGATCAACTTGGCCGCCGCGCAGCGCGTTCCCCGGGTGGCGGTACACGCCTTCCTGGACGGCCGCGACACGCCGCCGCGATCGGCCCAGGCGTCCTTGCGCGAACTTGAAATGATTTGCGTGCGCGCCGGCAACGCACGCATCGCCACCGTCAGCGGCCGTTATTACGCCATGGACCGTGACCAGCGCTGGGAGCGCGTGGAACTGGCCTACCGCGCCATCACCGACGCCAGCGCCGACCAATACGCCAGCGACGCGATCGCCGCGCTGTCGGCGTCCTACGCGCGTGGCGAGAACGACGAATTCGTCAAGCCGACCATTATTGGCGAAGGTGCCGAATTCGCCGATGGCGATGCGGTGGTATTCATGAATTTCCGCGCCGACCGCGCGCGCGAGCTGACCGCGTGTTTCGTGCAGCCTGGCTTCAAC
>JBBRXD010000350.1:0-2476 GCA_038248775.1 Lysobacterales bacterium
GATGCCGACGGCCTGCGCGCCTACGCCGGCGATGCCGAGCTGCCCAGCCACCAGGCGTTCTGGTTTGCATGGAGCCAGTTCAGAGCAGGCACGCTGTTGTGGGAGCGCGGACGCTGATCCGGTGCACGAGACGAACCGGCCGTACCCAACCGGCGTCAACCTGGCGTATGGGGTTTGCCGAGGTGAGGTCCCGGTTTCGGGTTATAAACTGACGCGAATTCAATGCGTTATATCTTGGCTACCGCTGCCTTTGCTGGAAACATTCGGGTTCCGGCACCCGTTCATCCATACAAGTTCAATTCAACGTTTGGAGGGTTTTCTTGAAGATCACCTTGCCTGCTTCCAGATGGTCGGCCGTAGCCGCTATCGCAGCCGCCCCGGCCTGGGCACAGACCGTCGCCGTTCCGTCCGCGCCGGCTTCGCCACCTGCAGCCGAGGCAGCAGAATCGGTCGTCGTCACCGGGACCCGGATTCTTCGCGACAGGCCGTCGGCCTCTGTGCCGCTGGTAGCGCTGCAGAGCCGAGAGTTTCAACTCTCGGGTACGGTGAACGCTGAAGACCTGCTCAATACCCTGCCGCAGTTCGTGCCCGCCACAACTTCGGCGTCCAATTCGTTGGCCAGCGCCACCGGTACGGGCGCGGCGACCATAGACCTGCGCGGCCTGGGCGCCAGCCGCAACCTGGTTCTGGTCAATGGCAGGCGTTTCGTCTTCTTCGACGCCACGCAAGTTACCAACGTGAACGCCATTCCGACGGCGCTGCTCAAACGGGTCGAAGTGGTGACCGGCGGCGCCTCGGCGGTTTACGGCTCAGACGCCGTTGCCGGTGTCGTGAACTACATCCTGCGTGACGACTTCAGCGGCCTCGAAGGCCGCGCCCAATACAACCAGGACAGCCGCGGCGACGGCGGTACCGCCGACCTCACCTTGAGCGGAGGAAGCAATTTCGGCGGCGGGCGCGGCAATGTCGTCTTTTCAGGCAACTACGTCAAACGCCAGCCGATCATGACTGCCGACCGCGGTTTCTCTTCGATCAACCTGGCCGACGTGACAGTGAACGGTGTCCGTGTGCTTGGCCCCGGTGGGTCCAGCTTCGTGCCCAACGGCCGCTATTTCGGACTGCCGACCACTGCCGCAGCGATTGCCGCACGTCCGGGTCTGGCCCAGGCCTATGCCACCGCCGGCCTGAGCGGCATCGGCGCCAACGGCTTCATTCCCGACAGCAGTGGCCTCAATGTCAGACCTTACGCTGCGGCCACCGATTTCTTCGACTTCCTGCTAGACAACTTCCTGCGCGTTCCGCAAGAGCGCTTTGCCCTCACAAGCCTGGCGCGCTACGACTTGAGCGACACCACGACGGCATTTTTCGAAGGCACGTTCTCGAATAACAATACCACGGTCGGTTTTGCCTCCAGCTTCATCAACGAGACGTTACCGGTCCAGGTCAACAACCCATTCATCGGCAACAGCTTGCGCAACGTGCTGAGCGTGCTCGACCAGACCGAGCCCGGCGCCGCAGCCAACGATGGTCGCGTCAACCTGGGCTTTGCGCGCCGTCTGAGCGAGGTCGGCCCACGCCGCAACATCGACGACCGCGACGCGTGGCGGATGCTGGTCGGACTGCGCGGCGAGATCGGGCGTTCTGGAAACAGTGCCGTCTCCGATCTCGCCTGGGAAACCTACTATTCCTATGCGCGTTCGAAGAACACGCAGACCCAGACCGGTAACGTGTCGCGAGCCAGGTTCGCGCAGGGCATCCTGTCGGGATCGGCGCCGGGTGGCGCACCTGTCGTCAACCCTTTCGGTCCCAACATCTCGCCCGCCGGCGTGAGTTTTATCCAGGTCGACTCAACCAACATCGACATCACACAGCTGCATGTGGCCTCAGCCAACCTGACGGGCAACCTGCTTCGACTGCCCGCAGGCCCCGTCGGCTTCTCGCTGGGCGGCGAGTGGCGTTCCAGCAGCGCCGATTTCCAGCCTGACGCCTTGCTGGCGGCCGGCGACATCGCGGGGTTCAATCCCATTACCGCGACCAATGGCCAGATCGACGTCTGGGAGTTGCTGGGCGAGATTCGCGTGCCCTTGCTCAAGGATGCACCACTGGCCAAGAGCCTGGCCGTGAATGCTGCTGCACGGTATTCCGATTACGACTTGAAGCAGGTAGGCGGCGTGTGGACCTATCAGTCGGGACTGGACTGGCAGCTCTCCTCCGACCTCAGCTTCGGTGCCCAATTCCAGCGGGCAATCCGCGCACCCAACGTGGGCGAGGCCTTTGGCGGCAACCGCACCTTCCCTGTCGCCGCCACCGACCCCTGCGCCCTGCCCAGCGCCTTGACCAATGCCGCGGTTCGCGAACTTTGCGTTGCCACCGGCGTGCCCAGCGCGGCGGTGGGCACGGCCGCCCTGCAACCCAACACCCAGATCCCCGGCGTGCTGGGCGGTAACGCCAGGCTCAACGAAGAGCGCTCCAACAC
>JBBRXD010000351.1:0-2432 GCA_038248775.1 Lysobacterales bacterium
GGCCCAGGCGTGCCCGTTGGGATCGGCCATGTGCAACCAGCACAGCGCCGCCCACGCGGGGATCACGCTCAGGCTACCGGCAACCAGTTTGAGTACGCGCGAGCCGAAGCTGTCGACGCTCGCAAAATTGAAACGCGACAGCCAGACCAGGACCAGCAACCACCAGCCAACGCCCACGTAGGAAGCCATCTGCAACACCGCCAGGCCGCTGCCCGCGGCCCAGGCCAGCGCCGTCATCATTGCCACGTTCGCTGCCAGGTAGGCGGCGCGCGCCGTCGGCGCCGTCGTGCCGGACAAAAGCGTCCATTCCCAAAGCCCCAGCATCATCAGGCCGGCAATCAACGCTGCCAGCAATGGCGTGGGAAGCAACAACACCGCGCCGATGGCGACCGGCGCCATGACCAGCGCGGTGACGACTCGCGCGCGCCGGCTCATGCCGCGTTCCCCTGCGCAGTTCCGGACACTTGCGCGCTGGTCAGGCCGAAGCGGCGCTCGCGGCTTGCGAAATCATCCAATGCCTGGCGCAGCGTCACCGCATCCAGGTCTGGCCACAGAGTTTCGGTGAACCACATTTCGGTATACGCCAATTGCCAGAGCAGGAAGTTACTGATGCGAAGGTCGCCGCCGGTGCGGATGAAAAGATCCGGATCAGGCAGGCCCGCCATGCAAAGGCGGCGGGAGAAAAGGGATTCGTCAATCGCTTCGGGCGCCAATGTGCCGTCGCGGACTTCACGGGCGATTTCCCTGGCTGCCTGCACGATGTCCCAGCGACCCCCGTAACCGGCGGCAATGCAGATGGTGATGGCGCAATTGCCAGCAGTCAGTAGTTCGGCCTTGCGCATTTTTTCCTGGATCAGTGCGGGAAAATCGCCACGCTCGCCCACGAACACGATGCGTGCGCTGCGCCGGTGCAACTCGTCCACTTCATTGTCGAGCATGCGCAGGAACAACTTCATCAACGCGCCGACTTCCTCGGCGGGACGATTCCAGTTCTCGCTGGAGAAGGCAAACAGCGTCAGCGTACCGATGCCTTCGGCCAGGCAGAAGTCGAGGCAGACCTGCACGGCCCGCGCGCCAGCGCGGTGGCCCAGCGTACGCGGCCGGAGCCGGCGCTCAGCCCAACGGCCATTGCCATCCATGATGATGGCCAGGTGGCGCGGAATTCGTTTCAAGTCGGCCATGGGGCGATCGGCTCAAACCGCCATCAGTTCCTGCTCCTTGGCCTTCACCGCATCGTCAATGTCCTTGACGAACTTGTCGGTCAGCTTCTGGATGTCGTCTTCGGCGCGACGGGCTTCGTCTTCGGTCGCGCTCTTTTCCTTCAGCAGTTCCTTGACCATGTGGATGCCGTCCCGGCGCGCGCCGCGCACGGCGATCTTTGCCGTCTCGCCTTCGTTGTGCACGTGCTTGGAAAGTGCCTTGCGGCGTTCTTCGGTGAGCGGCGGCAGGTTGATGCGGATGACCTGGCCGGCGGTGTTCGGGGTAAGCCCGAGGTCGGAACTCATGATCGCCTTCTCGACCGCCGCCACCATGGGCTTTTCCCAGGGCGTGATGGTCAGCGTGCGCGCGTCGGCGACGGTGACCGTGGCCACTTGCGACAGCGGCATGTCGGACCCGTAGTAGTTGACCTTCAGGTGATCGACGATGGCGGTGGTGGCGCGGCCCGTGCGCAGCAGGGTCAGGTCATGCTTGAAAGCGTCCACGCACTTGGTCATGCGCGTCTGGGTTTCTTTCTTGATGTCGTTCAGCATGGGGGCTCCGCAAGGTGTTCAATCGGCCGATTATAGTCATCCGGGGACCAAGCCGTCGCCCGGGGCGGTTCCGGGGGCTTCAGTGGTGCGGCGCGTGGTCGTCGTTGTCGTGCGCGCAGCCCGGGCCCAACTCCACCTGCACGGTGCAATGGTTGATGCCAAACTGCTTTTCGAGCGATTCGGCGGCCCGGTCGAGGAAGGCATCGTGATCATCAACGCGCGAGCGCACCACATGCGCAGTCAGTGCGATTTCGGCCGAGCCGATCGGCCAGATGTGCAGGTGGTGCACTGCCATCACGCCGGGCATGGCCAGCAGGAAGTCCTGCACCTTGTCGCCGTCCAGGTGCGCCGGCACCGCGTCCATGGCCTGGCGGAAGCTTGCGCGCAGCAATCCCCACGCTGACAGGGCTATCAACAGGCCCACCAGCACCGCCAGCGCTGGATCCAGCCAGCGCCAGCCCAGCGTCCACATTCCTAGGCCGGCCAGTACCGCCGCCAGCGAGACGCCCGCATCCGCCAGCAGGTGCAGGTACGCGCCGCGCCGGTTGAGGTCCGAGGCCTGGCCGCGATGGAACATGGCGGCGGTGCCCAGGTTCACCACGATTCCGAGCGCCGCCACCACCATCACGATGCCGCCGGGAACGTCCGGTGGATTGGCCAGTCGCCGCAGCGCTTCACCCA
>JBBRXD010000352.1:0-2418 GCA_038248775.1 Lysobacterales bacterium
GATGCTGTAAACGACCCCGATGGCGCCGAACAGATTGAAGGCGCTTTGCCACTTGAAATGTTCCGCCAAAACTCCGCCGAGTCCGCCGAGCGCCGCGCCGGCATACAGACCGCTGATGTGCAGGCCAGTCGCCAGCGAACGCGTCGGGCCGCGATGATAATCGGCGATGATGGCCAGCGCCGCCGGGATGTAGCACGCCTCGCTCACGCCCATCAGCGCGCGGGCCGCGAGCAACTGGTTGAAGGTTTGCGCGTGGGCGGTCAGCCAAGTGACCGCCGACCAGACGAACACACTGCCGATGATCACGCGGCTGCGGCTGAAACGGTCGGCAAGGTATCCTGCCGACGGACTCAACACCGCATACACCCAGAGAAATACTGAGGTGAGGAGGCCGAACTGTGCATCGGTCATCGTGATCTCGGCCTTGATGGAATCACGCATCGAGGTGATCATGAGCCGGTCGAGGTAGTTCAGGCACGCCACCGGCCAGAGCAGCACGACGACCAACCAGGCACGTCTGGATACTTTCGATAGGTTGGTCACGGTTTGATAAACTCGGGAATTAGTTTCTGTGCCACCGAACGAACCCGCTCCACTTCCGTCACCGGAATCGAGCGGTAAGGCCAGCGCATGCGCGCGCCCACATCCGCCCAGCCCCCCAGCAGGGCCATGAAGCGGTCACAGGCGGCGTTACAGTAACGCTGGTCTGTGATGAACGGCGCGATCGAGCCTTCCATGAAGCGTCGCAGACGTTGCTCCAATTCCAGCGCCCCGGCCAGGTCCGTCTGCATCTGGTCGGTCCAGCGCTGGGCGGCGAGCGGGTTGAGGCATGCCGCATTCGAATAGGCGCCCTGCGCGCCGCGCTGAACGCCGCTGGCCAAGAGATGGCCGGGCACAAAGACACTGATCCGGGCGAGATGCTGGCGCATCGAGGCGTACCAGTCGTCATCGCCGCCAGCGGTCTTGAGTCCCACCAAGGCGGGAACGCGTTCAGCCAGACGACCGATCTGTTCGGGCGACCAGACGCGCTTGGCGTGCGGTGGATTGTAAAGCACCAGACCGATGCCACCCGCCATTTCCGCCATCCGCTCCAGAAACGCCACCGCCTCGTCCTCGATCACGGGAAACCAATCGGGCAGGATCACCTGCACCGCGCCCGGCGCGAGCGGAGCGATGCGGCGCAAACGCTCCCGGGAAATCTGTGCGCTCATGTGGCTGACCCCGATTTGGAAGCGCATCCCCGCGGCCTTGCATTTCTCCGCGAGACATTCCGAGATTTGATCAAACTCGGCCTCGGTCTGGGTATGAAACTCACCCGCCGTGCCGTGGGAGTAGATGCCGTCCACCCGCATGGCAATCAGGGTCTCGATTTCGGCGGCCACCCGCCCGAGGTCAAGCGAGTCGTCCTCGTTCCACGCCGACAACAGGGTTGCCCAGTTGCCGCGGATTTGATCAGAGGTGAGCGGTTTCATGTCGGTTCAAAGGCGCATGGCAAATGGTCATTTTGTCATGGCTTCGCAGCCCCGTCGGGAGTGACAGCTTGGAAGGCGGCGCCCCTCAGGCGGTCGATCTGTGGAGCGCTCGACGCTCCACCGGGTTGATTGGGTTGCAGCGAGTCGAGCGTAAAACTTCGAAACAGGATGGTTTCGTAGGAGTTGGTCAAGCCCGCCTCGTAAAGGCAGGCGATCAGCCCATTGGGGAGCGCCACCAGATCAGTGTATGCGGTAGGACCTGCGTGCAACACGCGGGACACCGGCCAGGACTGACCCTCGTCGAAGCTGGCGCGCACGGTCAGGTTGACGCGCTCGCTCTGGTTGGCCGGGTTGCTGAACAGGATGACGCTGCGGTTGGTTGCCCCCGGCCAACTGTAACGCCCAATGGCGGCCTGGCAGCGCGGCTCAATCAGTGTTTCATCCAGGTGCTGATCTTTCCAACTCAACCCGCCGTCCTCGCTGATGGCCACCTGGCGGCACTTCTTCGAACTGTCGTAGTTGCGCATGTTCAACATGAGCCGACCACCGGCGAGTTCCACGACCTCGCACTCGTTGACCTGATGCTGGGGAGTCGAGCCGCCGAGTTTCCAACTTTTTCCGTGGTCGTCGGAATAGATGATGTGCGAGTAGTAGTGTTTGGAATCCGACTCGATGTGGTCGCAGGGAATGACGAGACGGCCTTTATGAGACCCTTGTTCGATCTGAATGCCGTTGCCTGGACCAGTGGCATACCAACTCCAGTTGGTGAGCTTGGCATCGGCAGTGATTTCAAGCGGCTTGCTCCAGGACTTGCCGTCGTCAGTAGAATGGATGACAAACACCCGGCGGGTGTCCCGGCTGGTCTTGGCGATGATGTCCTTCTCATGATCGTCGCCACGATTCCAGGTGCTGAGCAACCAGATCGTGCCGGTGTCGCGATCCACCA
>JBBRXD010000353.1:0-2416 GCA_038248775.1 Lysobacterales bacterium
AAAAGATGGGCCCGCAGACCTTGCAACATATCGCTGCGGTTTCGCTGCGGCTTATTTCGGTGGGCGAGTACGACGCGGCCCGCAGGCTGGTCCTGAAGCTCAATCCGGCTGCGGTCCCGGTACCAAGTTCCATTGCGGAGTTCGCACAGCAATTGAGCTTGCTGGAGCAACAGGAAGACGCGCTGCGATATCTGGAAGTTGCGCTGGGCCAGGGCTTGGACGGCGACTGGGCGCACTACGTGCACGGCAATTTCCTGAAGTTTGTCGGCAAACTTGGACAGGCCGCCGAAGCATACGAACGCAGCCTGTCGCGCAACCCGGACTACGCCTTCTCGCACCACGCCCTGGCCTATCTGGGACAGGCCGATAGCCACGGAAAGCGGGTTGATCGGATTCGACGTTCGCTGGCGCGGGTTCCGGGCGACTTTCGCGACATGGCCTACCTGTACTACGCGCTGTTCAAGGAGCTTGATGCCGTGGGCGACCTTGGCGCGGCCTGGGTCGCGCTTGAAGCGGGGTTGCGGCAGAAGCGCATGCAGGTCGGACACGACGCCAATGAGGAGACGAAGATATTCGATGCGCTGATGTTGGAAACGAAGGAAGGGCTTGATCTCGACCAGGCTGCGAGGCCTGCGGACGATTCGACCCCGGTACCGGTCTTCGTACTCGGCATGCCTCGCACCGGCACGACATTGCTCGAACGTGTGCTTGGTGGCAACAGCAAGGTGGCCCTGTGCGGTGAACTGAACGACTTCCGCATGCAGTTCAAATGGTCCAGCGACTATTTCTGCCTCGGCTTTTTCGACCTGCCGGCAACCGGGCATGTTGGTCGCGTGGACTATGCCGAGTTGGGTCGGCGCTACCTCGACCACGTTTCCTGGCGCTTGCCCTCGGGCATCAGCCACTTCACCGACAAGAACCCGTCAAACTTCATGATGGCGGGACTGGTCCTTCGCGCCCTGCCCCAGGCCAGGATCATCCACTTGCGTCGCAATCCCATGGACAGCTGCTTTTCCAACCTGAAAGAGTTGTTCGGCGGCAGTGCACATCCGTACAGCTATGATTTTTCGGACTTGGCCAACCATTACAAAAATTACGTGCGCCTGATGGATCATTGGCATGCCATCGCGCCTGGCCGCATCCTGGACGTGAGCTACGAAGACCTGGTGTCCGACCCGGAGTCGCAAACGCGACGGGTGATGGAATATTGCGGCCTTGGCTACGACGCGGCGCAGATCCGGGTGGAGTCCAATGCGGCGCCGGTATCCACCGCCAGCAGCGCCCAGGTCAGGCAGCCCATCCATACCCGCAATATTGGCGGATGGAAGCGCTATGAATCCCAGTTGGCACCGTTGAAGGCGATGCTCGGCGACGCCGCGGACTGAACTGCGGCGAGAGGCTTGCTGATTACTCGAGCGTGATGTTGACGTCGCCCGAGAAACTTTCCACGTGGATCTGGCCGCGACCGTCGCCATAGGTCGTATCGAGTGACTTGCCCGGGCCGTGGTCTTCCTTGTGGACCGTGCCCGAGGGGCTGCGAATGTCGCCGCTGAAGGTTTCCACGTGCAGCTTGGCGCCGGTGTTGCGCAGCAGGTTCAAGTCCACTGCGCCGCTGAGCGACTCGAGCTTGATGGTGCCGCCGGGCTTCAGTCCCGCTTTCAGGCTCAAGTCGCCGGACACGGTGCTGACCCTGAGCTTGCCCAGCGGCTGGGCGAGCAGCGAAAGGTTACCGGACACCGATTCCAGTTCAACTTGGCCGTTGAGGCCGCCGCCCAGCTTCACGTCGCCGCTCACGCTCGATACTTCAACGTCGGGGGTGGTGATGCGAAGCGTGATGTCGCCACTGACGTTCTCGAATTTCGCCTGGCCAGGCGATGACGCCGTCACCACGATGGAGCCGCTCACGCTGGCTACCGACAACTTGCGGCCGGCCATCTGCTGCACGTCCACGTTGGCGCTCACCGAGTTGATGTCCAGCGAAGCACGCTGCGGAATGGTGACTTCCAGGATGGTCGGTTCCATCTTGTTACCGCTGCGTCCCCACAGGTTCCAGCCTGTGCTGTTGTTGGGGAACTTCACCTCGATGTCGATCGAGCCGGGGTCGCTGTCTATCTTTAGTTTCTCGGCGCCCTTGCCCAGGCTGCCGGTCACGCGGACCTTGGGCTTGTTCCAGGTGCGCACGATGATGCTGCCCGTCACGTTGCCGATATGGACCTGCCCGGTCGCATCGAGGGGGCGGGACTCGTTGATGGGCGTGGCGGCCATGACGGGAAAGGCCGCCAGCATGGCGATGCAAAAGACATTGCGAGACAACATGGTGGTTCTCCGGGAAAATTCAGCTGGTGACGGCACGCTGGGTCAGCGCCAGCCGTCGTGAATAGGTCCTGCGCAACTGCTGCAGCAAGAAAACGGATTC
>JBBRXD010000354.1:0-2416 GCA_038248775.1 Lysobacterales bacterium
CATCACGAACCCGGACCGGGCGATCCAGAACGCCGACAGCCACGAGTACTTCGCGGAGAACACCCCGTTCCAGAACTGAGGCTATCGCATCAGGAAAAAAGCCCGCTCCGGCGGGCTTTTTTTTCGTCCGAGTTTGGGTGGTGTTCGGGAATGACCTATGCTCAAGGCATGGATACCCAAACCCTGTTCTACGCCATCGCAGCCTTGCTGATCCTGGCTGGCCTGGCTGGCACGATACTCCCCGCCCTGCCCGGCTTGCCGCTGATGTTCGCGGGCATGTTGCTGGCCGCGTGGGCCGGCAAGTTCGCCCTGATCGGGCCCTGGACGCTCGGCGTGTTGCTGGTGCTGACACTGGTTTCGATTGCGGTGGACATATTCTCGACCGCGCTGGGAGCCAAACGCGTCGGCGCAAGTGGACTGGCCATGCTGGGCGCTGCCATCGGCACGCTGGTGGGCGGCATCGTCTTCAGCCTGCCCGGGTTGATCCTCGGCCCCTTCATTGGCGCCGTTGCCGGTGAAATGCTGCACGGAAAACCCTGGCAGCATGCCTCGCGCGTCGGCGCCGGAACCTGGATCGGACTGGCCGTCGGCACTGCACTGAAACTCGCACTGGCTTTCGCCATGCTCGGCATTTTCGTATTCGCGCTGTTCTGGCCCTGATCGAACCGCCCCTCAGTCCTGCAACTCGCGCAGGGTGACCGAGGGCGGTGCCGACAGCACCCGACGCGTGGCCAACATGCCCGCGACGATCGCGGCGAGCACGCCCAACGCACTGCTGGTCACCACCAACTGCCAATTCGCCGTCCACGGCAATTCAAAGACCTGCTTGGCCACCACGCCCGCCAACACAGTCGCGGCGATGGCCGCAGTCAGTCCGGTCAACAATCCAATCACCGCAAATTCCGTGGCCTGCGCCAGCAGCAATTGTCGTCGGCTACCGCCCAGCACGCGCATCACCGCGCCCTCCAGCAGGCGTTCGTCCTGCGAGGCTGTTACCGACGCAAGCAGTACCAGAATCCCGGCTGCGAGCGAAAAATAGAAGACGGCCTCGACCACAGCCGACACCTGGTCAACCGTGCTGCGCACCTGGTCGAGCACCGCGTCGATGTCGATCACCGACAGGTTGGGGAATCGCGTCACCAGCCCGTTGCTCAGCGTTGCCGCGGCCGCAGGCGGTGCATGCACTCCACCGATGTAACTGGCCGGGAATCCTTCCATGGAAGCGGGTGATGCGATGACGAAGAAGTTCGGCTGGAAACTTTCCCAATCCACTTTCCGCAGGCTGGTAATCGTGGCTTCGTAGGGTTGACCCGCGATATCAAAACCCACCTTGTCGCCAAGCTTCCAGCCAAGGTCGCTCGCAAGATCCGTTTCGACCGACAGTTCGGGCTGCGCCGGTCCCGCGGACGGCCAGAATTTTCCGGCAGTCACTTCATTGTCAGCGCGCAGGCTATCGGTGAAGCTGAGATTGAATTCGCGTTCGGCCATTCGCCGCGCGCGATCACCCCGATCCGCGAAGCTCGCTCCGGTCACCGGCGCGGCATTCATGCTGACCAAGCGTGCACGAACCATCGGGAACAGGACCGGCTTGCTCACGCCGACCTGGGCGAGATAGTCGGTGACGGGCTGCACCTGTTCGGGCTGCACGTTGATGATGAAACGATTGGGCGCGTCCGCCGGCAAGGCCTGCTGCCAGCGTTCCAGCAGGTCACCGCGCACGAAGGTAAGCAACAACAGGACCATCAGGCCCAGGCCCAGCGAAGCAATCTGGGCAACGCTGGCGGCCGGCCGGCGACTTACGTTGGCCAGGCCATAGCGCCAGGGACCCTGCAGGCGGCCGCGCAGGCGTCGCACCAGCACGATCAGTCCGTAGGCGAGCAAGCCCAGCACGGCGAGCGTGCCGGAGATGCCAAGCAGCATCGCGCTACCCAACGTAGCCGAACCTGCCTTCCACCAAAGCAGCAGGGCCAGTCCCGACAAGCCGACCAGGGCGGCGACCCAGGCACTGGGCTCGGCCACGTCCACGTCCTTGCGCAGCACGCGCAATGCCGGCACGCGACGCAATGCCAGCACAGGCGGCACGCCGAAGGCGAGCAGCACGGTGAGTCCGACGCCGAATCCTTCCAGCACCGGGCGCCAACCTGCGGAAGGAATCGCGACGCGCAGGGCATCCGCCAACCAGTTACCCACGATCGACTGCAGGCCAAGCGCAAGCACCACGCCCAGTGTGCATCCAGCCAGGCCTAGCAACAGCAACTCGCCAACATGGATACCTACCAGCGTGCGCTGGCTTGCGCCGAGGCAGCGCATCACCGCGCTGCCGGCAAGGTGGCGGGCGCTGTGCCGTCGTGCCGCCATCGCCACGGCAACCGCCGCCAATACCACCGATACCAAGGCCGCCAGGCTGAGGAATCGA
>JBBRXD010000355.1:0-2408 GCA_038248775.1 Lysobacterales bacterium
GCTGGCCGCGCGCCTTGCCGACAACCGCTTGCCCAACGTCAGCTACGAAGTGCTGCCGCCCGAAGCGATGAAGCTTGGCAAGGGCACGCTGGATGGCGCGCTGATCGTGATGTCCTACCACGACCTGTACGTGGTTGACCCCGCCGACAACTGGCCCGCCATCAATGCGGGGCAGTTCATCGACCAGATCGTTGCCGGCCTGAAGCCGGGTGGCGCGTTGCTGATCGTGGACCACCAGGCCCGCGCGGGCACTGGCAAGGACGATGCGCAAAAACTTCATCGCATCGAGGAGTCGTTTGCCGTGGCTGACTTCAAGGCGCATGGGCTGGACTTCGTCGGCTCCATCGCCGTACTGCGCAACAGCGATGACGACCACAGCCTGAATATCTTCGACAAGGCGATCCGCGGCAAGACCGATCGTTTCGTGCACCTTTACCGCAAGCCCTGATTGTCCTGACCGGCGATCGCCCAGGAGAAATTTGATGCGTCCTGTTCTCAAAGTCTGCCTCGCCGCGTTTTTCGTTCTCGTGCCTGCCATGTCCATGGCTGCCGCGAGTGCCGACGACTACGCCGCACGCCGCGCAGAACTGGCGCGGCAGATCGGCCCCGATGCGATGTTGATCCTGATCTCGCCGCCGCCTTCGCAGCGCAATGGCGATGTGGACTGGCCGTTCCGGCAGGAAGACAGCTTGTTGTACCTGACCGGGCAAAACGAACCGGAAACCAGCCTGGTGCTGGTGCCGGGCGAAACCGAACACAAGGAAATCCTGTTCACCCGCGACAGCGATCCGGCAAAGGAAGTCTGGACGGGTCGGATTCCCACCGGCGATGAAGTCGGCCAGGCCAGCGGCGTGAAGCAGGTGGTTTCCTCGACGCGCTTTCGTGGCTTCCTGCAGGCGGCGATGGAAGGCCGCGGATGGGGCAACTCGCGCGGCGCACCGTCACCGGGCCTGAGGGCTTGGCGTGACCGCGTTCGCTCGGGCAAGGCCCAGGTATGGATGATCATGGAAAACCGGGCGCTGGGTGGCGACCTGTCGGCCGAGCGGAAACTGGTCGAGGAGTTGCGCCGCAGCTATCCGGAACTGCAGTTTCGCGATGCATTCCCGTTGCTCACCGACATGCGGATGATCAAGAGCGCCGCCGAAATCGCCACCATCCAACGCGCCATTGATGTGACCGTGGCCGCGCAAAAAGCGGCGATGCTTCGCGCGCGGAGCGCCAGCCACGAATACCAGGTGCAAGCCACGGTCGAGTACACGTTCCGCGACCTCGGTGCCTGTTGTTGGGCTTTCCCGTCGATCGCGGCATCAGGCCGGAACAGCACCACCCTGCATTACGAAAGCAATAACGCCCCGATTGCCCCGGGCAGCCTCGTGTTGACCGACATCGGCGCCGAAGTGGATGGCTATTCAGCGGACGTCACCCGCACCTATCCGCAGGACGGAAGCTTCAGCCCCGAGCAACGCGCCATCTACGAGGCCGTGTTGCGCGCACAGACCGCGACCATCGCAATGATGAGGCCGGGTGCACTGATGAGCGATATCCAGGACGCAGCCGTCAAGTCACTTGGCGAAAGCCTGCTGCAGATGGGCTTGATCGTGAGCAACGAAGCCAGCCAGGTACGCATGTATTTCCTGCATGGCTTGGGCCATGAATTAGGCCTTCGCACGCACGACGTGAATGAGCGTGGCCGCAAACTGCAGGCAGGGCGAATCATCACCAACGAGCCTGGCCTGTACGTGCGGCCAGCAGACGTGCGCGCCAACCCCGCCTACCTCGCCTTGTCCGCGCCGGAAAAAGCCGGCATCGACGCGGCCTTGGCAAAGTACGCCGATATCGGCGTGCGTATCGAAGATGACATCCTGATTACCGACGGCGAGCCGAAGAACCTTTCCGCCGCCGCGCCGCGCACGGTGGACGAGATCGAAAGCTTCATGCGCTGAGGCGCGCTGCCGTCAGCCACGCGCGCTTCGAAGGATTTCTGCCAGGTCGTCAGGTGCGGCTTATTCGTAGTGCAGGGCGTCGATCGGGTTGAGGCGCGAAGCCTTGATTGCCGGGATCATGCCGAACACGATGCCAATCAGGCTGCAGAAGACCACGCCGAACAGGGCCCAGCCCAATGGAACGCGGGCCTCGAAATCGGTGAAGAAGGTGAATGCGTTGCCCAGCATGAAGCCCAGCGCGATGCCGATAACGCCGCCGACATTGCACAGGACCACGGCCTCGAGCAGGAACTGGTAGAGGATGTTCTTGCGCTTGGCGCCCAACGACTTGCGGATGCCGATTTCCTTGGTCCGTTCGGTGACCGACACCAGCATGATGTTCATGATGCCGATGCCCGCCACCAGCAAGGCCACGCCGCCCATCAGGAACGCGCCGATCTTCACGCCAAGCGTGGTCCGGTTGAA
>JBBRXD010000356.1:0-2375 GCA_038248775.1 Lysobacterales bacterium
AGGATCTGTCCGGCAAGCGTGCGCACGTCCTGGATGGAACGCGCGAGCTTCACCCCCCCGCCATTGCCGCGCCCGCCGGCATGAATCTGCGCTTTCACGACCCAGACCGGGCCACCCAGGCTCTCGGCGGCCTTGACCGCCTCGTCGACGCTGAAGGCCGGGATTCCGCGCGGCGTCGGCGCGCCATAACGACGCAATATTTCCTTGCCTTGGTACTCGTGAATCTTCATGAGGTTTCTCTCGGGATGGGAACAAACCCGCAGCACTGGCGAATGCACGCAAACGTCGGCCTGTAGCGGACACCGAAGCCGCCAAATGTATCATGCTGCAACGCGGCAATTATCGGCCCCCCATCTTGCGGGGCGCTGACTGCCGGTCATGGAAAGGACTGCGACATGGCAAAAGTGTTCATTGACGGCGAAGCGGGCACCACCGGCCTGCAAATTCGGGAACGCCTGCAGGTTATGGCCGGCGTCGAACTGGTCAGCATTGCGCCGCAATTGCGCAAGGACGCGCAGGCCAAGCGCGCGCTGATGGGCCAGGTGGACCTGGTCATTCTGTGCCTGCATGACGACGCCGCACGCGAATCGGTGGCCATGATCGATGCGCTGGGCCGCGCGAGTGGCAAACCGGGCCCGCGCATCATCGACGCATCGACCGCACATCGCACCGCGCCGGATTGGATTTTTGGCTTTCCCGAGCTGAGTGCGGGCCAGGCGGCTGCGGTGGCCGGCGCGCAGCGGGTCAGCAACCAGGGCTGTTATGCGACCGGCGCGATCGCGCTGATTCGCCCGTTGATCGACGCCGGCCTGCTGCCGGCCGATTTCCCGCTCTGCCTGCCTGCGGTCAGCGGGTATTCGGGCGGCGGGCGCAGCATGATCGAGGCCTACGAAAGCGGCTCCGCTCCGGCGTTCGAAGTCTATGCACTGGGGCTCAAGCACAAACATGTGCCGGAAATCATGCGCCACACCGGCCTGACACGCCGCCCGCTGTTCATCCCGGCTGTCGGCAATTTCCGCCAGGGCATGCTGGTCGAATTGCCACTGCATCTGGACACCTTGCCGGGCAAGCCTCAGGCGAAGGACTTGCACGGCGCATTGGCAAACCACTACCAGGGCAGCGAATGGGTCACGGTGGAGCCCTCCGGTACCGACGGCAAGCTCGATGCGCTGGCGCTGGTCGATACCAACAAGCTGGAACTGCGGGTGTTTGCCAATGACGCCGCCAGGGACGGTTTCGCCCATGCCGTGCTGATCGCACGGCTCGACAACCTGGGAAAAGGTGCCAGTGGCGCCGCGGTCCAGAATCTGAAGCTGATGCTGGGGCTTTGACGCCTGCACGCCGGCACGCCGGCAGCCAGTGCGTTGCCTGCGTCAGCCGGCGTCTTCGTCGCCCATCGCGTCGCCTGCGCCGGACACCACGCGGCGGATGGTGTCGCCGGCAAATCCACGCGCCGCCAGGAACCGCACCTGGCGTGCACGCTCTGCTGCCATGCGGGCCGGATCGCCTTCGATGTCGCTGCTGGCAGTTTGCGACGCTGCGAACTTCTTGCGCCAGACTTCGCGGGCGCGTTGCAGTTCGCTGACCTGCAAGCCAGCCACTGCCTCGCGAATCGCATCCACCGGCAAACCCTTGGCCTGCAGCTCCTGGCGGATCCGGCCTGCGCCGAGCCTGCCTGCGCGGCGATGGAGCACCGACGCGACGACCCGCGTATCGTCGATGAACCCTTTGGCCTGCAAACCATCGAGCACGCGGTTCAGTTCACCGGGGCTGGTCTCGTAACGCTGCAACTTGCGCGCAAGTTCCAGCCTGGAATGTTCGCGTGTGGCCAGCAGGCGCAGCGCGCGACCCTTGAGGGATGGTGGTGGAACTGGCACGCGAGCGGAAAAATGCTGGCTGCAACGATGCGCGAAGCCGGTGATCAGTCGGCTTTTTTGCCCTTGGCCTTGGCAGCCGCCTCGGCCACTGCCTCGGTTTTTTCAGGCAGCAGCGGGATTCCCAGCGACTCGCGCACCTTGTTCTCGATCTCGCGCGAGAGGTCGGGGTTTTCACGCAGGAATTCACGGGCGTTGTCGCGACCCTGGCCGATCTTCTCGCCGTTGTAGGCATACCAGGCACCCGACTTGTCCAGGATCTGGGCGTTCACACCCATGTCGATGATCTCGCCGTGGCGGCTGATGCCTTCGCCGAACAGGATGTCGAATTCGGCTGTCTTGAACGGTGGTGCCACCTTGTTCTTGACCACCTTGACCTTGGTTTCGTTGCCGATCGCCTCGTCGCCCTTCTTGATCGTGCCGGTACGGCGGATGTCGAGCCGCACCGAGGCGTAAAACTTCAGCGCATTGCCGCCGGTGGTGGTCTCGGGGCTGCCGAAC
>JBBRXD010000357.1:0-2368 GCA_038248775.1 Lysobacterales bacterium
GCCGCGATGTACCCAACGACTTCAACGTGATCATCGAGATCCCGATGAATTCCGAGCCGGTCAAGTACGAAGTGGACAAGGCCAGCGGCGCGATCTTCGTTGACCGCGTGCTGACCACGCCGATGCGTTATCCGTGCAACTACGGCTACATCCCGCACACGCTGTCGGGCGATGGCGATCCGGCCGATGTGCTGGTGATCATGCCAATGCCGTTGATCCCGGGCTCGGTGATCCGCTGCCGCGCGGTGGGCATGTTGAACATGGTTGACGAGGCCGGCGACGACCAGAAGATCATCGCCGTGCCGGTGAGCAAGGTCTTTCCGGCGTATGACTCGGTGCAGCACCTGGACCACTTGCCGGACCTGACGAAGGACCGCATCCAGCATTTCTTCGAGCACTACAAGGACCTGGAGAAGGGCAAGTGGGTTCGGCTGGAAGGCTGGGGGGGTGCCGACGCGGCACGCGCCGAGATCATGGCCAGCATCGCGCGCTACGACCAGTTGCCAGAGAAGCCCAACTTCTGACGGCCCGGGCGACGCCGGCCAGCGCGGCCTCCTACTGCGTTGCCTTACCTTGCGGTCGACGCGACTCCAGGGCCATGTCGATCACGCAAGACGAGATCGCCTGGTTGAAACCCATCCCGTTCTTCAAGGGAATGCCGGCGGCCTGTACGCGAAGTTCGGCGGCGACTTCATCGAGCAGGGCCCGATAGCGCGGCCAGCCTGCTTCGGCTTCGCCGTAGCACGACCAAAGTGCGTGCCAACGCCGCGACAGGCGCACCAGTATCTGGTGCACGACACCCAGTTGCGGATGCGGCTGCGCTTCGCCGAGCATGAAGACGATGTGCTCGCGCATTTCCCAGGGCGTCATCACCAAGGGCGCGTTGACGCTTTCATAATCGAGTGCCGGAAAATGTCCCGGCACAGGCACCACGGGAGTCGCCTTCCAGCCCGGCAGGTCATAGCCCGCGGGCCGACCACCAATCACTTTTTCCCAGAAACCGTCGCCGCCCACGGTATCGGCCACCAGATGGATGCGCGGTCGCTCCGCGTCATTGACCACGCGGTGCTGGCGCCAGGTGTCGAAGATCCAGCACTCGCCTGCGGCCATATTGATTTCGGCATCACCGCAGGTGAAGCGCACGGTCGGCTGGGTAACGATGGGCACATGCACGCGCGCGCGCTCGCGCCAGTAGTAGTTGATGTCCACGTGCAATTTCACTTCAGCCTGGCCAGACAGGCGCATCAGCCGCGTGCGCCCCCAGGTGGCGCCGACGCTGGCCAGCACCTGCGTCAGGTAGGGGCAGCGCTCGAGGTGCGGCGTCGGCCGCATCGGTCCGTACACCTTGTCGCTTTCGGCAATGCCGTCGGTGGTGATCAGGGTCAGCGCCGAATTGCCCGGCAGGCCGTTGGGATGCGGCCGCCAGGACGATTCATCGATCGCCAGCACTTCGGCCGCGAGTGCATCCGCGTCGATCGCCAGTGGCAATTGCAGGAAAGGGACTTGAAGCTTCATCGGTCGGATATCTGCGCCATGTAGGAGCGGCCTTGGCCGCGATGTCGTGCGGCTCGAATTTCGCGGCCACGCCCGCTCCTACAAAATCAGTCTGGGCGATACAGTTGCGAGCCGGCGGCGCGGAATTCCTCCGCCTTCTCGGCCATGCCCTGCTCGAGCGCCTTGTCTTCCGGCACGCCATGGCTGTCGGCATAGTCGCGCACGTCCTGGCTGATCTTCATCGAGCAGAAATGCGGGCCGCACATCGAGCAGAAATGGGCGACCTTGTGTGCGTCCTTGGGCAGGGTGGCGTCGTGGTATTCGCGGGCGCGCTCGGGATCGAGGCCGAGGTTGAACTGGTCTTCCCAGCGGAACTCGAAGCGCGCCTTGGACAGCGCATTGTCGCGCGCCTGCGCGCCGGGATGGCCCTTGGCAAGGTCGGCGGCATGGGCGGCGATCTTGTAGGCCATCAGGCCTTCGCGCACGTCGTGCTTGTTGGGCAAGCCCAGGTGTTCCTTCGGCGTCACGTAGCAAAGCATCGCGGTGCCGAACCAGCCAATCATGGCCGCGCCAATCGCACTGGTGATGTGGTCGTAGCCGGGCGCGATGTCGGTGGTCAGCGGCCCCAGGGTATAGAACGGCGCTTCGCCGCAGACCGCGAGCTGCTTGTCCATGTTTTCCTTGATCAGGTGCATCGGCACGTGGCCGGGGCCTTCGATCATGGTCTGCACGTCGTGTTTCCAGGCAATTTGCGTCAACTCGCCCAGGGTCTCCAACTCGCCGAATTGCGCGGCGTCGTTGGCGTCGGCGATACAGCCCGGGCGCAGGCCGTCGCCCAGCGAGAAGCTGACGTCGTAGGCCTTCATGATTTCGC
>JBBRXD010000358.1:0-2363 GCA_038248775.1 Lysobacterales bacterium
CGCAGCGGGCGGATGGCGGCTGGTTCGCGAACCCGGCGCGAGCCTGGAAAGCCTGTTACCCAGCCAGCGCCCACTGGCTTCACGGCTGTTCAAGGAAAGCGCGGAGATCGAGCTCAAGAACACCGAAGCAACCCGGGTCAGCGGCGCGATCGCCGCGCATGCCAGCGCCATCGGCAATCGCCTCAGGCCCCGCTATTACGCAAGCAATGCCGGAAGCCTGTGGATAGGCATCGCGTTTTCGTTGCTGGTCGGTTTGATTGCCTTTGCCGCATCCGGCGGCAACGGAATTCTCGCGTTGGTCGTGTTGGCGTTACTGGGACTGGTCGCGCACGGTTTCTTCGCCTATCTGGTGAAGGCGCCGTCGCCGGAAGGTCGCCGCTTGCTTGACGAGATCGAAGGCCTTCGCCTCTACCTGGGCGTCGCCGAACGCGATGAATTGAAGTCGCTGCCCTCGCCCTCGCAGCCGCCGGCGCTCGACGCCAAACGCTACGAAGCACTGCTGCCCTACGCGATGGCGCTGGAAGTGGAAGCTGCCTGGACCAGCAAATTCGTGCAGGCCGTCGGTGCAGCCGCGGCACTGGAATCAACGCCGACCTGGTACTACGGCAGCAGCGCGGGTCGCATGGGTTTGGTCAGCATGGGCAGCTCGCTGGGCACGGCATTGACCCAGCAGATTTCTTCATCGTCCACCCCGCCGGGCTCGAGCTCCGGCGGCGGCGGTGGCGGATCATCGGGCGGTGGTGGTGGCGGTGGTGGTGGTGGCGGTCGCTGATGTCGATGTTCCAGCCGCCGGTGGGTTAGCCCGGCGGCGAACGCCGCAGCGATCGCAGGCCCCGACGAATTACCGACAAGGCACGAAAAACCAGGCTGCCACGGACCAGGCCCACCGCCTGCAATGCTTGCTCGAGTCGGGAGTTGAGCTGCTTCGACTCTCGGTAGAGACGCTGGATGTGCAAGTCCCGGTCCCGTAAAAGGCTGCGTATTTCGTCCACATCCGCCGGTGCCAGCGTCAGCCCTGCAGCTACGTGGGTGGGTAGCGGTCGGCCCACGTACACGGTTGAATGGGTGGCCGCGAGCTCCTCGGCTGGTCGCTGCGTCGTATAGAAATAAAGCGCGATCGACCGACGCGCCTGGTCAGGTCTCGACGGCGGCAAGGTGATCGGCGAGAAGCCATGCCAGCTGTGTTCGGTCGTCTCGAAAATCACCGCCCGGTTGAACAGCGGCACTACCCGGGTAATCCGGTCGTGGTCGGACTGCGGGTCACTGTGCAGTTCGAGCACGCCACCCCACTCGGCCTGCCAATCGGGATTGAGGTAGATGATCAGGTTCAAGCGGCGGTGCGTGTGCGTTATCGGATGGCGATTGAAATCGACGTGCGCATCCAGGCCTTGGCCATTGCGGTTGTCATGGGTGCCGCCACCGAAATAGTGGGGGTCGTGCAGCAAGTCGGGTATCGAGCTTATCCGGGATACCAGGCCAAGAAAGTCCGGTGTCTGGACCAGCGCGTCGAGTCGGGAAAAATTCGGGCCCAGCGCTCGGATCCGCTCACATACGGCCTTGTTCCCCACCACGCCATCCTCGTTGATGGCGTGGGCGCGATTGAAAGCCGGAAATTCGGCCAGCAAGCCCGCTGCGATTTCGGCTTGCAGGAAGCCGTCGATCACGACGTGGCGAAACGGCTCCCGCCGCTGGAATTGTTCCGTCGCAGCTGGCAACGTTGCCAGGACCCGATCGGAAATCATGCAAGGGTCGATAGCGTGGGCGAATCACTCATGGCTTGTCCTTGAGTAATCCGCGCAGGCCGGCGAACGGATTGCTGGTCGCGGCCACCACTTTCGCTTCGGCCGTGGCGGCGGCTTCGCCGGTGTAATCGGTATAGCGGGAATGCTCGTTGTCGTGGCAATACACGCACAGCAATTCCCAGTTACTGCCATCTGGCGGATTGAAGTCGTGGTCGTGGTTGCGATGGTGCACGGTCAGCTCTGACAGGTTTGTCCGAGTGAATTCGCGGGCGCAACGACCGCAGATCCAGGGATACATTTTCAGCGCGCGTTCGCGATAGCCCTTGTCACGCTGCTCGGCATCGCGCCGGGCCTGGGCGACGATGCGGTCGAGCTTGGCGTGGTCGATCGGCGGTTTGTTCGTCATGGTGGTTTGTTCGCGGGGATGCCCGGCGGGTGAATATTACACTGCGTCAATCGCGGATCTTCTTCACGGTGTACCCGGCTGCGTCGGCGTCGCTTCATCAGGCTTGCCGGTGGCCAACACCCCCAACCGAGGCGCCCGTCATCAGCGCGCGTCGAGATAGGCCTTCAAAACTCGCACTTCGTCGTCGCTCATCGCCGGGAAGCGCTCTCGCCCCA
>JBBRXD010000359.1:0-2357 GCA_038248775.1 Lysobacterales bacterium
ACCTTTTTCTGGGCACGTTCAATAGAACGGGAAATCATGGAGTGTTTTATCACTTCATTTTCTTTCCAACCCATTTTGTCCATAATACCTGAGATACGGTCCGAACCAAACACGTACTTGTCCAGCGCCGGCACGGCGTGGTCAAGCTGCGAGTCAATGGCATCGTCGTAGGCCAGGCTGACGGCGGCGCGGGCGCCGTGGGGCCAGGCGAATGGTTTTTCTGCCGGCGTCGCTGCCGGGCATCAGGGCGGCGCGGCCGCACAGTGCTTGGCGATGAAGTCGGCATGGCTGGGCATGACTTTTACGCACTTGGCGATGACTTGTTCGACATGGCCCACGTATGCCGCCACTTCGGCCTCGGGACGCAGGTAGGTGAAGGGGTGGTGGGCTTTGGGGCGCATGCGCTGGCCGATCATCACCTGCAGCCAGCTCGGCTCGGCGAACAACTCCAGGCCGTCGCGCTGGATCCGGCCATTACTCAGGAACAAGTCCATCTTGTGTTGCAGTGAATCGGGCACCGGCATCGTCCGGCAGTAGTTCCAGAATTCGGAATCATCGCGCTCGGTGGCCTTGTAATGCAGTACCAGGAAGTCGCGGATGCGTTCGTATTCCCAGTGCGTCTGGGTGTTGTATTCGGCGATGTCGGCGGCATCGAAACCGGCATGCGGGAAGAAACTGATGACGCGCGAGATCGCCGTGTTGATCAGGTGGATGCTGGTGGATTCGAGCGGCTCAAGGAAGCCACTGGACAGACCCACGGCCACGCAGTTGCGGTCCCAGAACGTCTTGCGGCGTCCGGTCGTGAACGTCAGTGGGCGCGGATCGGCCAGCGGCTTGCCGTCGATGTGCTTGAGCAGGATATCGGTGGCCTCGTCCTGCTCCATGAAGCTGCTGCAGTAGATGTGGCCGTTGCCGGTGCGGTGCTGCAGCGGGATGCGCCACTGCCAGCCCGCGCGATGCGCGGTTGAGCGCGTCATCGGCAACAGGGGCCCGGACGATTCGCAGGGCACGGCCAGGGCGCGGTTCACCGGCAGCCAATGTGACCAGTCGTCGAAGCCGGCCTTCAGGGTCTGCTCGATCAGCAGGCCGCGCATGCCCGAGCAGTCAATGAAAAAATCACCATTGATGCGCTCGCCACTTTCCAGCACGACTGCCTCGATGAAGCCATCCGGGTCGCGCTGGATGACCTGGGCGATCTTGCCCTCGGTACGGACCACGCCGCGCTTTTCCGAATAGCCACGCAGGAAACGCGCATACAGCCCGGCGTCGAAATGATAGGCGTGGGCAATGTCCGCCACTGGCGAGCCGGCCATGTCCTTGCGCGCGCGCATGAATTTCGCCTGCTGCGCAGCGACCGTGTTGATCGAGTAGGCCTCGAGCGGCGAAGCCTTGCCAAGCCGTGCCAGCCGTAACCAGAAATGATGGAAGGGCAAGGCCTGGGTCGCCTGGCCGACGAAGCCGAAGCCGTGGATGTAGCGGTCACCGATGGCGCCCCAGTTGACGAACTCGATGCCCAGCTTGAAGGTGCCCTGGGTCGCACGCAGGAACTCGTCTTCGTCGATCTCCAGTGCCCGGTTGAACTCGCCGATATGCGGGATGGTCGCCTCGCCCACGCCGATGATGCCGATTTCGTCGGACTCGACCAGGCGGATGTTGCACTTGCCTTCCAGCACCTTGGCCAGGGCGGCGGCGCTCATCCAGCCGGCCGTGCCGCCGCCGACGATGACGATGTTGCGCACCAGTTCCAGACTCATGGCTTCAACCTATCACAGCAACGCCAGACAAAATAAGGCCGCCCCGCCTCGCGACGGGGCGGCCCCGGGAAACACTTAGAACTTGTAATTCACACCGAACAGGACCTGGCGACCGAACTGGTAGGTGTAGTTCGGAATCAGCTGGGTCGGATCGGGTACGTCCAGGTTACCCGGCGTCTTGTAGTTGCGGGTGAAGGTGTCGGTCAGGTTGTTGACCTGCAGCAACATGGTCAGGCCCTCGAGCTGGCTGCCTTCCTGGAAGGCGTACTCCATCTGGAAGTCGACCACCTTGTCTGCACCCTGCTGCCGCGTTGTCGGCCGGAAGAAGATGTCGCGCGTGGTGGCGGTGAACGCGGAACGATAGCGTTGGCTCAACCGCGCCGAGAAGCCGTTCCTTTCGAAGTAGAAAGTCACGTTGTTGGCGATACCCGATAGTCCATTGATCGAGGTCTTCGATCCTGGGATCACCAGGTTGCTGTTCTGGTCGACCTTCTGGTCGCGGATGGTGCTGTTGAGCTTGGAAGCGCTGACCACCATGCCGAAGCCTTCCAGCGCATCGCTGAACAAGCCGGCATCCAGCGACGCCGCCGCTTCGATGCCCTC
>JBBRXD010000360.1:0-2354 GCA_038248775.1 Lysobacterales bacterium
TTTGGGGGCGCGGCCGGGGCGGCTATGTTTGTTGTATGCGCGCCCACCCCCGCTCCCACACACGCGCAGGTTAGTTGGGATAGCGGAACTCGAGGAGGGCGAGGGCGGCGCGAAGGCTTTGCGCCTCACCGCCCGCTGGGCGCCCGGGGCGATCGTTGTCGTTCCACGCGTACACGTCGATGTGCGCCCAGGGCATGGCCTCGGGTACGAAGCGCTCGAGATACAGGGCCGCAACGATGGCCCCGCCCATGCGCGACGCGCTGCCGTTGCTCATGTCGGCGATGTTGGACTTGAGGTGGCAGACATAGGGGCGCCACAGCGGCATGCGCCAGACCGGATCGCGCACCCGGGCACTGGCCTGCAGGTAGTCGGCGGCCAGCGCATCGCTGTTGCAGAACAGGGCCGGCACGTCGGGACCCAGCGCAATACGTGCCGCGCCGGTCAGCGTCGCGAAGTCCAGGATCAATTCCGGTTTCTGCTCCGCCGCATACGCCAGCGCATCGCATAACACCAGCCGGCCCTCGGCATCGGTGTTGTCCACCTCCACACTCAGCCCCTTGCGGGTAACGATGACCTCGCCCGGGCGGAAGGCATTGCCGGCGATCGAATTTTCGACGGCAGGTACCAGCAAGGTGATGCGGATGGGCAGGCCAAGCGCCATTACCAGTTGCGCCAGGGCCAGCGCGTGGGCCGCGCCGCCCATGTCTTTTTTCATGTTGCGCATGCCGTCGGCAGTCTTGATGTCCAGGCCGCCGGTGTCGAAGCACACGCCCTTGCCGACGATGGCCACGTGCGGATGCGCCGGGTTGCCCCACTGCAGCTCGATCAGGCGCGGCGCCCGATGGCTGGCGCGGCCGACGGCGTGGATGGTCGGGAAGTTGTGCTCGAGCAGGTCCTCGCCGGTGATCACGCGAAGCGTCGCGTCGTACGCCTTGGCCAGGCGGTCGGCCACTGCTTCAAGGTCGGCCGGGCCCATGTGTTCGGTCGGCGTGTTGACCAGGTCGCGCACCAATTCGCTGGCGCGCAGAATGGCAACGCTGCGCTGGTTATCGCTATCGGCAGCATCCACCACCAACTGCGCAACCGGCCGCGTGGGCGAAAGGTATTTCGAGAAGCGATACGCACCCAGGCCCCAGCCCAGCATGGTCAGTGCAGCGTCCACGTGCACCGGCGATTCGACATCCAGGTGATAGGCGCCCGCCGGCAACAACACCGGCAGGTGTGCCAGCGCCAGCGGATCACCGGCGTCGCTGATCGCGGCGATTACGCAGGCGGGGCGGCCGTTGGCATCGGGTAGCAGCAACCAGGCGCCGGTGCTTGCCGAAAACGCATTGGCGTCCAGCCAGGCGCGCGTGGCTTCGTTTTGCGTTTCAAGCCAGGCCGGATAGGTAGCGCGATCGACCACGTTGATTGGGCAGGAGACCACCCCATCAGCGATGGCGATGAAACATGCTGGCAGGCTCATGCGTTCTCCGGGTGCGGGTGGCGAGCATCAAGCCAGTCGGCCAGTGCTTCCAGCGTCGTGAACTGCAAATCGGGTATCGGGAATTGTTCCGGCCAGCTTTCATCGCGACGGTTGATCCAGCAGGTGCGCATGCCTGCCCAGTGCGCGCCTGCCACATCCAGCAGCGGGTCGTCGCCAACGTGCAGCACTTCATGCGGGGCCAGGCCCAGTTGCTGGCAGGCGGAATGGAAAATGGGCGCATCGGGCTTGGCATGGCCGGTGTCGCGAGCGGCCACGAATACCGAGAAGCGGTCGGCGATGCCGATACGGAGCAAGTCGGCATTGCCATTGGTCAGCGCAGCAATCGGCCAACGCGCGGCCAGGCGGTCCAACGCCGCCATCGTATCGGGATAGAACTCGATGTCGTTGCGCGCCGCATAAAATGCGGTGAACGCATCTTCCAAATGTAACTCGTCGTCACCGGCGCTGCGCAAGGCATGCGCCAGCGACAACCTGCGCTGCTGGGTGAAGTCATGGGCAAACTGCGGATGCGCCGCAGCGATTTCTTCGCGCAACTCGCGCATGCGCCCAATTGAATACATATCGGCGGTGCGCGGGCACCGCTCGCGCAGGAACGTCTGCAAGGCAAGCTCGGCGCGCTCGATCACTGGCCAGATTGGACAGAGGGTGTCATCGAGATCGAGGCTGAGGGCTTTTGGCGCGGTTTCCATCACCCGGCCATTTTAGCCCTGTAGCAGCGGCCTTGTGTGTGGGACCAGCCAATGTGAGAGCAGCCTATTGTGGGAGCGGCCAATTGTGGGAGCGGCCTATTGTGGGAGCGGCCTATTGTGGGAGCGGCCTTGGCCGCGATTACCAAAAAAGGCATCGCGGCCAAGGCCGCACCAACAAA
>JBBRXD010000361.1:0-2348 GCA_038248775.1 Lysobacterales bacterium
CACCAGTCCACCGAACATCCGCTGACGCTGTACGCGGCAACCAAGAAAGCCAACGAGATGATGGCGCACAGCTACGCGCACCTCTACGGCATCCCAAGTTCCGGCCTGCGTTTTTTCACCGTGTATGGCCCCTGGGGCCGGCCGGACATGGCCTTGTTCCTGTTCACCAATGCCATCCTGGCGGGTGAGCCGATCCAGGTGTTCAACCATGGTCGGCACAAGCGCAGCTTCACCTATGTGGATGACATCGTCGAAGGCGTGATCCGCACGCTGGATGTCGTGCCCACGGCCAATCCGGACTGGCAGGGCGCCGCGCCGGACCCGGCCAGCAGCAACGCGCCCTACCGCATCTACAACATCGGCAACGAACAACCGGTGGAACTCCTGCGCTATATCGAGGTGCTCGAGGACTGCCTGGGCAGCAAGGCCAATATGGAAATGTTGCCCCTGCAGGCGGGCGACGTGCCCGATACCGAGGCCGACGTGTCCGAGTTGATCCGGGCCGTGGACTATCGGCCCCGGGTGTCGGTGGAAGAGGGCGTGCGCAACTTCGTCGATTGGTATCGCGGCTACTACCGATAGCCGGCCCGGGTCTCGGCTAGAATGCAGGCTCCGGCTCATTCGCAGGCTTGCCTGAATCCATGCGCAACACCCCGCCCCTGTCCCACCTCGACCGCCTGGAAGCAGAAAGCCTGCACATCCTGCGCGAAGTGGCGGCCGAGTTCCGCAACCCGGTCATGCTGTATTCGATTGGCAAGGACAGCACGGTACTGCTGCACCTGTTGAAGAAAGCCTTTTATCCCGCCCGGCCGCCGATTCCGCTGCTGCATGTGGACACGACCTGGAAATTCCGCGAGATGATTACCTTTCGCGACCGGGTCGCCGGCGAAGGCATCGACCTGCGCGTGCACATCAACCTCGATGGGGTGCGGGATGGCGTCAACCCCTTCAGCCACGGCGCGACGGTGCACACCGACATCATGAAGACCCAGTCGCTGAAGCAGGCACTGGATGCCGGCGGCTTTGACGCTGCCATCGGCGGCGCGCGACGCGACGAGGAAAAATCGCGGGCCAAGGAACGCGTGTTCTCGTTTCGCAATTCCAAGCATCGCTGGGACCCGAAAACCCAGCGCCCGGAACTGTGGGATCTCTACAACACCCGCATCCATGCTGGCGAAAGCGTTCGCGTGTTTCCCTTGTCCAACTGGACCGAGCTCGACATCTGGCTTTATATCTATCGCGAGAAGATCGACGTGGTGCCCCTGTACTTCGCCAAGGAACGCCCGGTCGTCGAGCGTGATGGCGGGTTGATCATGGTGGACGATGACCGGTTTCCGCTGGCGGCTGGTGAAACACCGATGCTGCGCAAGGTGCGCTTCCGCACGCTGGGCTGCTATCCGCTGTCGGGCGGCTTTGAATCCGAGGCCGATACCATTGAAAAGATAATCGGCGAAATGCTGGTCGCGCGTACCTCCGAACGGCAGGGCCGGCTGATCGATGCCGATCCCTCGGCATCGATGGAAAAGAAGAAACAGGAGGGTTATTTCTGATGGCTGAGACCACCGATAAAAGCGTTGACATCGTCGCTTACCTCAAGCGCCATGAGGCCAAGCCGCGGCTGCGCTTCATTACCTGTGGCAGCGTGGATGATGGCAAGAGCACGCTGATCGGCCGCCTGCTGTACGAGAGTCGCAACCTGTTCGATGACCAGTTGTCGGCGCTGGAGCGCGACAGCCTGCGCCATGGCACGCAGGGCGAGGCAATCGACTACGCGCTGCTGCTCGATGGCCTGGAGGCCGAGCGCGAGCAAGGCATCACCATTGACGTCGCCTACCGGTATTTCAGTACCGACCAGCGCAGTTTCATCGTTGCCGATTGCCCGGGGCACGAGCAATACACGCGCAACATGGCAACGGGCGCGTCCACCGCCGACCTCGCCATCGTGCTGGTGGATGCGCGCAAGGGCTTGCTGACGCAGACCCGCCGGCACAGTTATATCGCCGCCCTGTTTGGCATCCGCCAGGTTGTGCTGGCTGTGAACAAGATGGACCTGGTGGATTACTCGCAAGCGGTATTCGACCAGATCGTTGTGGATTACCAGGCGCTGGCGAGCTCGTTGGGCATTGCAAACGTCACCTCCATTCCCTTGTCGGGCCTGGCAGGCGACAACGTGATGTCGCGTTCCGCGGCGATGCCCTGGTTCACCGGGCCAGCCCTGCTAGAACACCTGGAACAAGTAGACATAAATTGTGGGAGCGGCCTTGGCCGCGATAGTGGGAGCGGCCTTGGCCGCGATAGTGGGAGCGGCCTTGGCCGCGATGAGTCTGTGCAGGAACCAGGGGCATCGC
>JBBRXD010000362.1:0-2343 GCA_038248775.1 Lysobacterales bacterium
GTCGTCGTCGGGCAGGGCGAAGTGATCCATGCCGATGTATTCGTAGCCGGCATCGGACAGCTTCTGGATAGCCAACTGCAGCAAGGCCAGCTTGGCTTCGGGACTAGGCAGGTCGTTTGCCTCGATCTGTCGCTGCGCCTTGAACAGTTCGGGAAGATGCGCGTAGCTGTACACGGCGATGCGATCGGGTCGAGCGTCGATCACCGTGCCCAGGGTCTTGGCGAACCCTGTGGGGTTCTGCTTGGGCAGGCCGTAGATAAGGTCAACGTTGACCGAGCGGAAACCATTCTTCCGGCAAGCGTCAATAACGGCCAGCGTCTGTTCGATACTTTGAATCCGGTTAACGGCCTCCTGTACTACGGGGTCGAAATCCTGGACACCCAGGCTGGCACGGTTGAACCCGATGCTGGCCAGTTCGGCGACATCGACAGGAGAAATGAACCTTGGATCGAGCTCAATGGAGATGTCGCGGCCGTCGCTTTCGGAGAAATGAAATTGGCGACGCAGGCAGTCGACGACTTCGCGCAATTGCGCGGGCGTCAGGAAGTTCGGAGTGCCGCCGCCAAAATGGAGCTGGATGACTTCACGGTCACGGTCAAACAAGGCGGCGGTCAAGTCAATTTCGCGGTACAGGCGCGCCAAGTAGGCCTCGGACCGGGACGTATCACGGGTGATTATCCGGTTGCAGCCGCAGTAGAAGCACGGGCTGAGGCAGAACGGCACATGCACGTAGATGGACAGCCGACGCGGTATCGGGTCACCGTTGCTGTTGAGCGCGGCTTCCCGTAGCTGGGTTTCGCCGAATTCGCTGCTGAACTGCGGGGCGGTCGGATACGACGTGTAGCGTGGGCCAGGCGTGTCGTAGCGGCGCAGGAGGTCCGGGTCGATGACGGAGGCGTGGGTCATGCCGCCAACTTATCGGGCAGGTGCCTGAACCGCCTTGATGCGGATCAAACCCTATCGAATTGTACATAATATACATTATGCGAAGTACCTGCCCGGGCTGGTCTGGCCCGGTCCCTGCGCCGGAGCCGCGCTGTCAGTGGTGAATGCCTCCGACCAAATGCCTCGGTGGCAGTCGCCTAATCAACATTTTGGCGCCAACAATCGCACCGCATTTGGTGCGTCGCCAACAAACCACCCCGAAGTCCGCGCTTCCGCCGATAAAATACCCTGAAGTAGAAATCACATAGCTCAGCCTCGACGCGGCGAGCTCCAAGTTCAGAGCCCAACAGGGCTCGCCGCTGCCAACAACTGCCCCATTTTCAGATGTAGGCGACAACAACCGCACCCGATTTAGATCCTGCCGTTTTTTCAACAGACCGACTGGCCGTTGGACCGCTAACGGTCCTGAGCACCGGACAGTTGTATGACTCGCGTCTGCACTCCCGGTGTACCACCGACGCACAGTTGGTGACCCCCTATGCGCTTGACGCAACCATGGTGGTCAGCCATTTGGATTAATGGTGCGGAATTGAGCTACTTGGGTCCTGCTCAGCGCACTCAAGGCTCCCCGGTCCAAAAACCGGGCTCAGTAAACCTGTGACGTTTTGGAACTTGCTCGACTTTGTCACAGCTTCACTCCGTCTTCTGGATTGTCACACCTCTATCGTCCACGGACGCTAGCTCTCTCCAGCCCCGCGCGTGGCGTACTCGCAGCTCTAGTCGAAATGGAACGCCGACCCCAGACCAAACTGCAGAGGAACCTCGCCAGCTGCCCGCGGCTGACGCACCAAGGCTCTTACCTGCTCGTTAGCTGCCCGGATAGCCCCAAGCCTGCCGGTGCTGGAACAGCACGCGTGCCGTGCGGTGATCGAGGAACGGCCGTCGGCTGTCGATGTAAAGGCGGAATTGGCTCAGTATTGGGCTGACGTCAACATTGCGGCGGCCAACCTGCTCTACTTCCTGCATCCAACTTTGATCGAGCCGTTCAATGCCGCCATCGTCAAGGTCTACGGCGACTTAGGGGCGATCGCCGGTTCCCCGTTCGACGGGCGCTCGGCAGCGATATCGCTCCGGGCAACCGAGGGCAACCCGGCCGCTGGCGCGGCCGCTCTTGCATTAGTACAGAACGATGCCGCCCAACGCGTGCTGACCCTGGACCTGCGCTTTCTAGCCTACAGCGACCTGGCCGAACACCGCGAGACGAGGACGCGCTTGGGCCCTGGTCTGCGGCCGCTCGATGCCCTCGCACTCCCCTTGCGAACGCCCGGATGAGTACCGCCTTGACGATCGCGCGGCGTCGCCGCGTCCGCACGGCGTGGGAAGGTGGCGCGCTGATGGGGACAGGCTGGGCTACGTTCGCGGGCGCGGTGGGCGACAATCGCGAGTAAATCCTGCCAA
>JBBRXD010000363.1:0-2341 GCA_038248775.1 Lysobacterales bacterium
TAGTCCATCTCGGCCGTGGTCAGCGGGATGGGCGGCGGCGTGATCCAGACGTCGCGGGCGGTGACGCCTTCGCCGTGCGCCTGCACCAGGGCTCTCGCGTTGCCGGGGTTGGTTTCCAGGTGCAGCACGCGGTTGGCGTGGGCGTAGAGCACCGGGTCGGCCTTGATTTGTTCGTAGCTGGGCAGGCGAATCACGGTACGGTCGCGGGGCGGCACCTTCAGTGTGCCCTTGCCGTAGAGCGCCGGATTCGGCATGAAGACCAGCGGTTTGATGGCCGGGTTGGCGGCGGTCGCAGGCGCAGCGCCGTCTTTCTCGCCATCTTCCTTGGCGCAGGTGCTGCCCTGCTCCGCCGCCTGCTCGCTGGTGGTCTGGTAGGGATTGATGTGCGATTCGACGCGGCCCGGCTCGTCGACCTGCGTCGAGTCGATCTCGAACCAGCCCCGGCCCGTTTCGTCATCCTGGCGGCGCACGAAGGCCGTGCCGCGCACGTCGGTGATGCTTTGCACCGGCTCGCGTGCAGCCAGGCGGTGGGCAATCTCGACCAGCGCGCGTTCGGCGTTGCCGTAGAGCAGCAGGTCGCTTTTCGCATCGACGACGATGGAGCGGCGCACCTTGTCGGACCAGTAGTCGTAATGCGCGATGCGGCGCAGGCTGCCTTCGATGCCGCCGAGGATGATGGGCACGTCTTTGTACGCTTCGCGGCAGCGCTGGCTGTAGACGATGGCGGCGCGATCGGGCCGCTTGCCGCCGATGTCGCCGGCTGTGTAGGCGTCGTCGCTGCGGATCTTGCGGTCAGCCGTGTAGCGGTTGATCATCGAGTCCATGTTCCCGGCGGTCACGCCCCAGAATAAGTTGGGCTTGCCCAGCGCCTTGAAGGACTCGGCGCTTTGCCAGTCGGGCTGGGAAAGGATGCCGACGCGAAAACCCTGGGCTTCGAGCACCCGGCCAATCACCGCCATGCCGAAGCTCGGATGGTCGACATAGGCGTCGCCGGTGACGATGATGATGTCGCAGCTGTCCCAGCCGAGCGCGTCCATCTCGGCGCGGCTGGTCGGCAGGAATTTGGCGGTGCCGAAACGGGCGGCCCAGTACTTGCGGTAACTGGTCAGCGGCTTGGCAGCGCGATTGAAAAAGGAGACGTCGATGGGGGCGTTCATGGCGGGCGATTCTTGGTTGAAATCGCGCGGACTGCCGAATGACAACGCCTGCGATTTTTGCTTAACCCATGATTTTAAGGTTTTAACGGCATCAGGGTCAGCCCGCGATGAGATACGCCCTAGAAATGAAAGCCCATGCCGCCCAGGCTGGAGCAATTACAGGCACTGATGGAGCGCTGAGAGCTTTGCATGGCAGTCGTTTATGGATAAAAACCGGCCTTTGCGCAATACTGGCGAGCGAGAACAGCTATCGAATCAGGAGCCGCCTGCCGGATTGCCCAGAGCAGCGCATCGCTCACTATCACTCGAGCTGGTCCATCAGCACCGTGCTGACCGCCTCGAGCAAGGCAATCTCGCTGTCGGAAATCACCATGGGCAGGGCGTCGAAATGGCAAAACGTGCCAAAGATCGTGCCGGCCTTGCGCGACAGCGGAAGACCGAAGTAGGAATTGATGACTCCCTGGTAAGGATAGCCGAGCAGCCGCGCATCGTTGGTCGAATTGACCGTGCTGAAACCCTTGTCACTAAGCACGAACTGGCAAAAACTGTCGCCCAGCGGCACTTCGGACAGGCTGCTCGGGTTTTCGCCCTGACGGTCGTACAGAAAGATGTTGCGCATCATCTGCCCATCGAGCCGGTAGATCGCGGTGTAGCGAAACGTGGTGCGGGCGTTGAGGTAGTGCAGCGCGCCGTGCAGGCCACCGCGCTCGAAAGCCAGTTGGAACTGTGCCAGTTGCTGGTCGAGTTCATGGTGTTGGTCCTGCAATGCCATGGCGGCTCTCCGGTACGGTTCAAAACTGCAGGCCTGACGATATTCGGGGCTTGGGCTGGTTTTCAAGCCGTTGAAAAAACCCTTGGCGGTCACCCAGGCCGATACGCTGGTCCCGGAAACGGCGGGACGATGTGCCAGACGACAACAGGATCGGCTTTTGAAAACGTCGCACCGCCCGAACTCACCCGCATCCTTGCTTCAAAATCCGGAAGGATGCATTCGCGAACGCTGATGCGTAAATATTTTGTAACTACTCAGGTCGATTTTCAGGTTAACGGGCAATGACAGGAGTCTGTGTCATCCTGCCCCTCTGTCATCCCGGGCTCGACCCGGGAACCATGCCTTCTCCCCAGCGGGGCCATGGGTTGCGGATCAAGTCCGCAATGACAAAAAAGAAAATGAAACGTTTCGA
>JBBRXD010000364.1:0-2327 GCA_038248775.1 Lysobacterales bacterium
AGAGGCGGTCGCGCAGCAATGAGCGAATGTCGGGGTGCGCGCTGCCGGCGAGGGCGGCGGTAATTGCGTAGGCGAGCATCGCACTGCCGGGGTTGCTATAGCGGAACCGGGTGCCGGGTTCTGCAATAAGGGGCGCTTCATCGCGAGCGATGGTGAATGGGTCGATCGGCTGGCGTTTCCAGAATAGGCCTTTCCAGCCGGGCAAAAGACCGTGGACGGTCTGGCCATCGGCAGCATCGTCCATCCCGGAGCCGTGACTCGCCAGGTGCAATACGCGTATTTTACATTTCTTGTCATCTGCTTGCCACGGATGGATGTAATCACAGGCGTAGTCGCTCAGGCCGATGCGGCCGTCTTGCAGCGTCAGGGCCAAAGCGAGTCCACCGACGATCGACTTGGCGAGTGAGGCTGTGTAGTGTCGGCGATGTGGTGCGAAGGCGGGTGCATACCACTCGAAGACGATGCGGTCGTTGCGCACAATCAGCAAGCTGCGTGTTCGCCGGGCGGCCAGAATATCGCGCAGGCTTTCAAGGCCCTCCAGGGAGAGACCCTGGCTCTGGGGCGAGGCGGTTTGCCAGATAAATTCATCCGTCATGAAGAACCTGCTTGTTGCAATGCAGCCTGCTGCGTTGGCGCTTCGTGGTGCGCTATCGCGTACGTTTCAGGACCAGGATCGCCGCGCTCTTGAGCACCGGGATCGTGACGATCAGGCTCGAACCATCGTGGGCCGCGCGGGCGCTTCGGGCGGCCTGGATGGCCTGTTCTTCTTTCCACTTTTCCGGATCGAGCGAGCCGGCTGGGGCGCTGCCGTGGCCACGGTCGATGGTCGCAGGCATCGGCTCTTTCCAGTCGGGTGAGTGGACTTCGGCGACCTCATATTTGTCGGCATCGGGGATGCGGACGATGACCGTAAGATCCTTCCGCGGCGAGAGATCGTCAAAGATGGAGCGGTCGTCGGTCACCATCGTGACGATGTAGTCTTTGTTGGGCCGCTGGAAGATGTTGCCGCGCACCGCCGCGGGCAGCTGGACCGGGTCGCCCTTGAGTACCCATACCCGGCCGATGAGCAGTTTGAAGAGCGGGCCATAGGCCTCAAGCGCCTTAGCGGCCCGGGTGCGCATCTGGCCGGTGAACTCCTTGCCTTTCATTTCGCGCTCTGGGTCGATGTCGTTGTAGATCATGCCGAGGCGCAGGCACTTCTTGAAATCCTCTTCGGCGCGCATGACGATGCCGCCGTCGAGGATGATGATCGGCTTGGACAGGCCGTAGTACTGCATCGCCTGGAGGCGGTCTTCGTCAGCGCCTTCGTCTGCCATGATATAGTCGATGCCGCGCATGACCTCGATGCCTTCGGGTTTGTTGGCTGAAAAGACCATGCCGCGCTGGCGCATCACCGGGTCGATCTTTTCCATCATGCGCTGGAAGGCGAACTTGATGCAGTAGGCGGGCTTGTTGTGGACCATGGTCAGGCCGTCGTCATGGGCGAAGTCGAGGTTGTAGTGGCGCCCGTAGACATCATAGAAGACGCCCTTGATGTTGGGGTAGGTATCGAGCAGTTTCATGAACTGGTCGAGACAGTGTTTCCCGAACGGCAGGGCGGGGTCGGCGTTCATCAGGTCGCAATCGCGGAAGGCCGGGACGATCTTACCGTCTTCGTCACGCACGATCGATTCGGGGAACGTGTCACGGACGTAACCGATCTGGCCGTCGATGGTGTTATAATAAATATGTAATGCGATGCCGTGTTTGTTGGCCAGATCGATGTAGCGGCGGACGCTGTCGAAGGTCATAGGGCCGGCCTCGTGGTGACCCTGCCAGTTGTCGGTCGGGTGGACGTAGAGGCCATACCAGGGGAAGTGGCCGTGAAGTTCCATCCAGCCGACGCCGCGTGCGGCCCGACCGGCCATGCGGGTGTCGGCCTGGGACTCCTGGCCTTGGGCGAGGTCCCAAGGGGTGGAGATGGCATAGACGCCTTCCTGGCTGCGGATCTTGGGGTCGGGCTCGAACCAGGGGCTGTATCGTCTGGCGTACCAGCCCAGGGCGTCGCGCCACTGGCTGTCGTGGGTGCTGATGAGGGTGCTGAAGCGGGTTTCCTTGTCGCCGCGCAGCGAGAGGTAGTCGTGGACGATCTTCATATGCGGCCGCTGGTCGATGGGGTACTGCGTGATGGAGTTTAACAGAAAGAGGCTGTCTTCCTGGGCGCTGTTTCGCGCATGGGCCACGACCAGCTCGCTTTGGCGCGGCGCCTTGGCGGTCGCGCCAAACCCCAGCGACTTCTGGTTCACATACAGCGCATCAAAGACGGCCTGCGTGTCGCCTTGAACAAG
>JBBRXD010000365.1:0-2325 GCA_038248775.1 Lysobacterales bacterium
AGGAAGGCGACGTCGCGGTTGTACTTGTAGTAGTCGGCCTGGACCAGGCCTTCAAATGAGATCTCGGAGCCGGCGATCACATCGAATTCGATTTCGGCCAGGGCCGGGGTGGAAAGCGCGGCCAGGACGGCGGCGGCGAGCAGCTTGGGTGCAACGTTCATGACAATCCCCTGCGTTGGTGGGTTTCGGACCTGCGCAGGTTAAGAGGTAAAGGTTTCGTTATTGTGACAGTCCTGCCATGTGACGACTGAAAGTCGGGCCGGTTACGGTTCTGCCGCGGTCTTGCCGCGATAGCGGCAAAGGTCGCGAATGATGCAGTTCGGACAATCGGGCTTGCGTGCCTTGCACACGTAGCGGCCATGCAGGATAAGCCAGTGATGCGCGTCCACTCGATATTTCGCCGGTACCTGCTTGACCAACTTGTCTTCCACCGTGCGCACATTGTCGCCTGGCGCCAGTCCCGTCCGGTTGGCGACCCGGAAGATGTGCGTGTCCACCGCGATGGTTGGCTGGCCAAACGCGGTGTTCAACACGACATTCGCCGTCTTTCGGCCCACGCCCGGTAGAGACTCGAGCGCGGCACGATCCGCCGGCACCTGGCTGTTGAATGTTTCCACGAGCATCCGACAAGTGGCGATGACGTTGGCTGCCTTGGTGTTGAACAAGCCGATGCTGCTGATGTGTTTCTTAAGCGCGGCCTGGCCAAGCGCCAGTATTGCTTCGGGCGTATTGGCGAGCTTGAACACAGTGCGGGTGGCCTTGTTGACGCTGATATCGGTCGCCTGCGCGGACAGGATCACCGCCAGCAACAATTCGAAGGGCGAGTGGTAAACCAGCTCGGTCGTCGGATGCGGATTGAGTTGCGACAGGCGCGCAAATATTTCCTCACGGTCTGCGGGCTTCATTGGGCAGCGGACCGGCGTCGTGGCATTGAAAGGACCTGGTCCAGCCAGGGCGCCACGAAGTTCATCACCAGCATTGCGATGGGCAGGCCCGTGGTGGGTTGCCAGGTGCTCAGGGCAATCGCCAGAAGGCCAGCAGCGAAACCATAGGCCAGTCGCGCATGCTTATGTAGGCAACCGGTGACCGGATCGCCGGCAACGAAAAATGCGCAGAGCACCAGGGCCGGGTCGAGTACTACACCGACAATGCGTTCGAGCACGGTCGTGTTCGTGCCCATGAACATTGCGAGCAAGATCGCGCCGGCGAGGAAAGCAGTCGGCGCGCGCCACGAATGCAGGCCACGCTGCGTCAGCAATCCGCCGGCAAGCCAGCAGGCAGGCGCTGCCCACGGCGACCAGGAAATGCCTGCTGGCGACGCCAAGGGAAGCAAGCCGACGATGGCCAGGGCGAGCATGGCGGGGTGGAACAGGTTTTGTCCCAGCCCACCAAACAGATTCCTCGCCAAAAACACCGACAGCACGGCTGCCGCGCCAGCCAGGGACAGACTACTGCCGTCAGGCAGCAACAGCAGGACCAGGCTGGCGGCCGTGGCGACATCGAGGTTGGAAGACAGCGGGCGGCTGGTCGATCGGCGGGGGATGTCTGCAAGCACGACGAAGGCCATCGCGATGGCGACCGTGAAAACCAGTGCGACCAGCCAGGCACTGCCGCGCGCCACTGCCTCTACGCCGACCACGGGTATCAGGGCAGCGAGCGTCCACGCCTGCCGGCGCGGAACACCCGGCACGGGTCGCGCTACGCTGATCATTCCGGATTGCCTGGCCGACGGCGGGTCTTCGCCCGCGCCAATGCGGCGGCGACGGCGTCACTGCTGCCAGTCTGGCGGGTGAGCTCAAGCTCGCGTTGCCTGCGTTCATCCATATCGCGCTCGAGTCTCTGGGTGCGCTGTTCGAAACGCTCGCGAGCGGCTGCCGCCTGGTGCAACAGCAGGGCGCGCGCGTCCAGGGATTGGCGAGCGATGCGGAATTGTTCGGCAAGCGGGATGTGGCTGGGGCAGGCGGCGTCGCAGGCCGCACAGAAAGTGCAGTCGGACAAGCGCAGTCGCGCCGCGATGTCATCTTGGCCGGCGCGCAAACGAACATGCAGTTGTTGCGGATCCAGGCCAACCGGGCAGGCAGGCAGGCAGTCGCCGCAGCGAATGCACGGCAGTTCCTTGCTCGATTCGGAAACCCGCTGCGCGCCCATCGCTCAGCGACCAGTGAACTCGGGTTTGCGCCTTTCCAGGAAGGCGCTGGTGCCTTCCTTCATGTCCATCGTGGAGAAGGCCAGGGCGAAGCACTGTGTTTCGAAGTCCAGTCCGGCATCGAGTCCGGCTTCACCACCGACCAGGATCGCGTCGAGGATGCCGCGCAGCGCCTGCGG
>JBBRXD010000366.1:0-2323 GCA_038248775.1 Lysobacterales bacterium
ATCGTGCTGGCGCTGGGCTTCATCCCCGCGGTTGTTTTTGCCTGGGTGTTCGAGCTCACGCCCGACGGCATCAAGCGCGACGAAGAGGTTGCGCCCGGGCAATCGATTGCGCCGCAAACCGCGCAGCGGATGAATCGGCTGCTGGTTGCCCTGCTGCTATTGGCGGTCGTGTATTTCGGCTTCGACAAGTTCGTGCTGGCGCCAAAGCGTGAAGTGGCGTTGGTGCAACACACGGCGCAGGCGGTGAAAGCGGAAACCCTTTCCAGCACGAAAACCACCGACGAACGGGCGTCGATTGCCGTGCTGCCCTTCCTCAACATGAGCACGGACGCCGAAAACGGCTTCTTCGCCGATGGCATTTCCGAAGAGTTGCTGAATGTATTGGCGGGCGTGAAAGGGCTGAAGGTCGCATCGCGCACGTCCGCTTTCTCGTTCAAGGGTAAGGACACGCCGATCCCGGAGATTGCCCGCCAGCTCGGGGTGCAACATGTGCTGGAAGGATCCGTACGAAAGCAGGGCCAACGCGTCCGCATCACTGCGCAGTTGATCCAAGCTGGCACCGATGCGCACCTGTGGTCGGAGACCTACGACCGCGACCTCGTCGATATCTTCAAGGTGCAGGAGGAGATTGCACAGGCGATCACCAAGGAACTCGAGGGCATCCTTGGCAAGCGGGACGTGGCTGTAGCTGCCTCTACCGACAATCTCGATGCCTACCAGAGCTTCCTCAAGGGTCGGACGCGTTTCAATCAGCGTGGTGACCTATTGGCTGCCATCGAAGATTTCTCGAGTGCCGTCGAGAAGGATCCGGAGTTCGCCGAAGCCTGGGTTTACCTCGCAGCCACCTGGATGGTTGCGCCCGGCTACTATCCCGAGAGCCAGGTAGATGTCGCCAAGGCAAAGGCAGCTGCGCGGGCTGCGCTGACGCGTGCCGAGGTGCTGGCCCCCAAGAACCCGATGGTGCCGGCACTCCGGGCGCAATTTCTGGAAGACGACGACGACTTGATCGGCACACTTTCCGGGCTTGAAGAAGCGGGAAGAATGAGTGTCCAGGACTCGACGCCAATCATGTGGCGCGGCGGGATGCTGCTTCGGGCTGGCTACATTGACGAAGCCACTGCTGCTCTTGAAAAGGCACGGGAGATGGATCCGCTGGCGGGCATCAACAATGGCTACCTGGCGATAGCCTACCTGTCATCGGGCCGATATGCCCAGGCCGAGGAGAGCGCTCGCAGTGCACTCGCCCAGGGATGGAGCCCGGCGATATACGTAATCATTTATGACTTGGCTGCGCGCGGCAAGCGCGATCGTGCCGTGGCAATCTGGGACGAGCTGATCGCGCCTGGTGCGCCGAAGGAAGATTCGTTGCAAATGGCGACGGCAAGAGCGCTATTGCTCAACCCTGGCAATCGCCAGTCTGTCGACGTACTGCGCGACGGATCCATTTCTTTCGGTTACGAATTCAGCATTGCGATCCACCGATTCGATCTCCTGTTCGACGTCGCGGAGCAAGAGCAGAAACGGAATCGAGAGGACCGGCGAAATCAATGGTGGTTGCGCTCGGCCTGGCTGCCTTCGACACTGGCCCTGCGTGAGGACCCGCGCTTCTTCGCCATCGCCCAAGACCTGGGCATGGTGCGATTGTGGGAAGCGCGCGGCTATCCGCAAGGCTGCAAGCGAGTCAGCGCCGCGAACGGCGATCGACTCGATTGCCCCGGGCCCAGCCAATGAGCCTGATCACCGAACTCAAGCGCCGCAATGTCATCCGGATGGCGGGTCTGTACCTGGTGGGCGCGTGGCTGATCACGCAAGTCGCCGGTACGGTGCTGCCGATGTTCGGCGCGGACCACCGGCATGGCCATGGCCGAGTTCACGCGTGGCAATGAGGCGGCTTCGCGGCAGTTGCTGGCGAAGATGGAGAAGGACTTCGCGATCGGCTTTGCCTACCAGATCGCCCAGATCTACGCCTGGCGCGGCGACAAGGACCAGGCGTTCGCCTGGCTCGAGCGCAGCTTCTCCCTGCACGACGCCGGCCTCGTGCGCCTGCCCTTCGATCCGGCGCTCGACCCGCTGCGCAAGGACCCCCGCTTCGCCGCGCTGGTGACGAAGATGGGGTTCTCTAAATGAGCCTGACTACTGAACTCAAGCGCTGCAAAGTCTTCAAGGTTGGCTCGGCCTAATCCTGTGCTACACTGGTTACGTGTTAAATAGGAGTATGGAAAATGGCCAATTTGACCCTCAGCCTGGACGACTCGCTCTTGCAGCGGGCGCGCGAAGCCGCGCTGCGCGAGCACACGTCAGTCAATGCGCTGGTGCGGGACTA
>JBBRXD010000367.1:0-2317 GCA_038248775.1 Lysobacterales bacterium
CCCCGCCTTGCGCGCCGCTTGCACCTGCGCCCGTGCCTTGGCCCGGGCTGGTGCGAGTGCCTGTGCAAAGCATGGCTGCTTGCGCGCTTCGGCCAGCGAAGGCGAGTTATCAAGAGTCGTCAGATCCATGAAGACTCCCGCGGCAACCGCCTCTCGCAACACGGTGCAAACCTGCGTCGTGTCGCCCAGAGCGCCCCAGGCATAAGCGTCGCTCCAGCCTCGCCCGAACATGTATTGCGTGTGCGGTCTGTTTGCGTTGGCCTTCAGCGCGCGATGCAGAAGCTCGCGCCCCTGCGCCGTGGCACCTGACCCCAGCAGGATCGACCCGGCCATCACTGCGTCCCCGGGATAGTTGGAAGTGAGCCTCGCCGGTCTCTCGAACAGCTCCGGCATCAACTCCTTGATGCTGGCCAGCGCTTCCTGGTGCCGGCCGGTCAGGTACTGCAGGTTCAGCAACTGCCAGGGATCCTTTGGTCCTGGTTTCGCCAACAGCACCGTGTAGGCTTCTTCGAACTTGCCGTTCGCGCTCAGCAGGATGGCTCGAAGATCGCCCATCCCGGCTTCGCCCACGTCGATGGCGAACTGGTCGGCGCAGGCCTCGGCCTCGACCTGCGCACCAAAGCGCAGCATCGTCCCGCAGCGACTTTGCAGGCGCCCGCGCGCGCCCGGATCGATCTTCAGGCGCGCATCCATGTTGCGCAACGCGCCGACCAGATCGCCGGTTGCCTCAAGCAGGTTCGCCCGCGTCCCGTAAGCGGTGGCAAAGCCCGGGTTATCGCGCAGCAAATGTGCGTTGGCCTCGAGCGCTTCGGCCATGCGATTGTCGGCCGCCAGCGAGACCGCATATTCGCTGCGGATAATGGGCGACAAGGGATCGAGCTCGAGCGCGCGCTGGAGCAGCGGCAACGCGCGGTCGAGCGCGCCGATTTCCCGCTGGAGGAATTCCGCATACCACTGGTAGGCCGTGGCGAAATTCGGTGCCAGTTCGATGGCGCGCCGGTAGTTTTCTTCGGCAGCAGCCAGGTTTTGCTCGTCCTCATACAGCCCAGCGCGCGCCGCGTAGGCTTCGCCCAGCGCGGGATTCAGGCGCAGCGCCTCGGCCACGTAGCGCCGGCGCTTTTCCTGCTCGACGTCGGTGGCACTGCCGGTGTAGCTCCTGAGCAAGCCAAGCGTCATGCTCGCGGCCGCGTAAGCGCGGGCATACTCGGGATCGAGTTCGACGGCGCGCTCGAAATGCACCAGGGCTTCGCGCATCTCCGCTACCCGCCGCCCGATCAGAAGTGCGTTGCCGCGCAGGTATTGCTGGTAGGCCGCCACGTTCCCGGTACGTTTGTCGGTGAGGCGTTTTTGTTCCGCAACGGGCAGGGCCAGCTGCAGGGCCTTCACCACTTCGCCGGCAATCTCGTCCTGGATCTGGAACACATCGGTGAGCTGGCGGTCGTATTGTTCCGACCACAGGTGGATACCGTCGCTGGTGCGGATGAGCTGCGCGGTGATGCGTACCATCTTGCCCGACTGTTGCACGCTGCCCTCCAGCAGGTGGGCGGCGTCAAGCGCGCGGCCGATCTCGCGCACGTCGCTGTTCTTGCCCTTGAAGGCGAACGACGAGGTGCGCGCAATGACTTTCAGGTCCTTGATCTTGGCCAGCATGTCCAGCGTGGTTTCGGCCAGTCCATCGGAAAAATATTCGTTGGCCGGGTCGCGGCTCATGTTGACGAAGGGCAGTACGGCGATGGAACGCTCGTTACTGTCCTTGTTCGCTGCAACCTTCCCGACTGTCGGCGGCGCGACTGCCGTCGCTATCGGGGGAGTGGCAGGCGCCTTGTCGCGCCAGGCCGGCTGGCCGACGAAATACCAGGCCAGCGCCAGCGCGCCCAGGCCGATGCTGATGGCGACCATGCGCTTCCTGCCGACGCCGCCGGGGCTGTAGCGCGGCCCGTCCGGCGTCAGGTCGATGGCCCAGGTCAGGATCAGTGCCAGCGGGAATCCCAGCGCCAGCACCAGCATCAATACGCGAAGCACCCAGCCCGGCGCCTCGAAGGCGGGCAGGGCGACGTCGGCGACCTGCACGCCAAGCCAGGCAACCACTAGGTAGGCGACCGCGACGCGGACCACCTTGCGTTGCTTGAGCTCGTCGATGAAGGCCATCGTTCCCCTTGGGCCGCGGTAGGGTGCGTGCGGGTCAGTCTGGAATACGCGACGGTGCCTGTCCAGCGGACACCGGGCGGCCTATTCAGATGGTGGTAGCGATGCGCAAGAAAAAGGTTTCGACCACTAGGTCGGGCTTGAAACCTGATCGTCGACTGTTTTTTCGAAA
>JBBRXD010000368.1:0-2311 GCA_038248775.1 Lysobacterales bacterium
GGTTTCCCCCCAGGTAAAATCCATGCTGTTCGAGCACGTTGCAATCGCAGGCCTCGCCCATATCGATGCGCCCCATGCGCTGAGTTCGGCCGAGATCAACGCCCAGCTCAAGCCGACCATGGACCGCCTGGGCATCCGCACCGACGTGCTGGGCGACATCGCCGGCATCCATTCGCGGCGGATGTGGGACAAGGAAACGCAAGCCTCCGATGCCGCCACCATGGCCGGCGAAAAAGCGCTGCTGGATGCTGGCATCTCGCGCGACAAGATCGGGCTGCTGGTCAATACCTCGGTCAGCCGTGATTTCCTGGAACCGTCCACCGCCAGCATCGTCGCCGGCAACCTGGGCCTGGGCGAGGATTGCCAGAACTTCGATGTCGCCAATGCCTGCCTGGCCTTCCTCAATGGCATGGACATCGCCAGCCGCATGATCGAACGCGGCGAAATCGAGTACGCGCTGGTGGTGGATGGCGAAACCGCAAACCTGGTTTATGCCAACACCATGAAGCGCATGCTGGCGCCGGACGTTACCGAAGAACAATTCCGCAGCGAGCTCGCCTCGCTGACCCTGGGTTGCGGCGCCGCGGCGATGGTGTTGTCGCGCAGCGAGTTGTGCCCGGATGCACCGCGCTACAAGGGCGGCGTTACCAAGGCGGCCACCGAGTGGAATGGCCTGTGCCGCGGCAACCTCGACCGCATGGTCACCGATACCCGCATGTTGCTGATCGAAGGCTTGAAGCTGGCCACCAAGACGTTCGCCGCGGCGCGCCTCGCGCTCGGTTGGGTGGTCGGTGAGATCGACGAATTCGTCATCCACCAGGTGTCGCGCGTGCACACCGATGCGATGGTGAAGGCGTTCGGCATTGACCCGGCGAAAGTACTGACCATTTTCCACGAGCACGGAAACATCGGCCCGGCTTCGGTACCGATCGTGCTGAGCAAGCTGCGCGACCTCGGTCGCCTCAAGAAGGGCAGCCGTGTGGCTTTGCTTGGTATCGGCTCGGGCCTGAACTGCTCGATGGCCGAAGTGGTCTGGTAAACCGGGTTGTCATTGCCGGGGCGTAGTTGCTCCCAGCACCGCCACGCCGGTAGCCCTTTCAAGATCGACAGCCGCCGCCCAGCGAATCCGCTGGGCTTCAATCATGACTTTTGCTGACGCGATGCGCGCGCGATGCGCGTCGAAAACCGGCGACGAATCCGTGCCGCCTTGTCGATAGGTTCGCCGCGCCAGTGTTTCGAGTCGCGTTTTCTGGTTGAGGTTATCGCGGGCGCTTCCTGCCGCCTGATCGGCCGCAATCAGGCTTGCGATAGCGAGTTCAACGTCCAGCGGCACCTGGCGACGAACCGACTCGGCCGCAAACTGGGCCTGGGCAACCCGCGCGTTGGCCAAATCGCGGCGCGCGCTGCCGGTGTCGAAGAACGGCAGTGACACCTGCAGGGCGGGGCCGAGCATGGACATACCACTGGTTTCCCGCATTCCGGCGACTCCCAGCGAAGGTTGCGTCGCGCGCAAGGCGCCCGTGCTGAGGGCCCGATCGCTCTTGGCTTGCTGCACGCCAGCGTCGGCGGCCGCCAGGGACACGCGATGGAAAGTTGCCAGTGCCTGCAGCGCGGGCGCATCGATCCCGGGAAGGGCGAAGGTCGGGAACACGTCTGGAAGTCGAATGTTGCTTGCCGAAGTCAGCCCGAGTTGCCGTGCCAGTGCGGCGCGTGCCTTCGCCAGCGCCGCCTCGGCGGAACGCAGGTCTTGGGCCTGCATTGAGACAACGGCCTGCTGGTCCGTGATGGCACTCGCCCGGATCTCCCCCTGCCGCGCCTGGCCCGTGCGCAATTGCAGCACTTCACTTTCAAGCGCCGATCCGTCACGTGCCGATTCGACGATGGCCTGCGCGGCAATAGCATCATAAAACGCGGCCTTGGTGTCCTGTACGAGAGCTACCAACGCGCCGATGACCTCTGCTTCCACCTGCTTGCTGGCGGCATCGGCAACCGCGATGCGACGCGATCGGGTGATCAGGTCGAACAGGTTTTGCATCAGGCTGTAATCGAGCTCGAAGCGACCGCCGCCATCCGGGCGCAGCGCCATCAACGACAGCATCGGGTTGGCAATCAAGCCGGCCTGCACGCGTTCGGCCTGGGCTGCGTCCAGGCGGGCGAGTTGGGCGCGCACCTGCGGGTTGTTCGCCAACGCGGCCTGCACGGCGCGATCCGCGGTCAATTCCCGTTCGAGGAATTTCGGATCCAGATACGGGTCGCCGGGCGCGGGCAGTTGCGCTGTCGCCGAACCCGCAGTGCTGACCGCCGCCGCGAC
>JBBRXD010000369.1:0-2286 GCA_038248775.1 Lysobacterales bacterium
ATCCCGGCATTTCGTAGGTTCGAATCCTACCGCCCCAGCCATCGTTGCAATGAAACAGGGACAGGACAAGAAGACGCACATGAGCAACGACAATCTTCTTGTCTTCAGTGGCAACGCCAATCGGCCGCTTGCACAGGCGGTCTGCCGCGAACTCGGCGTGCCCATGGGCAAGGCGCTGGTCGGAAAATTTTCGGACGGCGAAGTCCAGGTCGAGATCGAGGAAAACGTTCGCGGCCAGGATGTTTTCGTCATCCAGTCCACCTCCGCGCCTACGGCTGAAAATTTCATGGAACTGCTGGTGTTGATCGATGCGCTCAAGCGCGCGTCGGCATCGGTGGTTACCGCCGTTGTTCCGTATTTCGGCTATGCCCGGCAGGATCGCCGCCCGCGCTCCGCGCGCGTGCCAATTACCGCCAAGGTCGCGGCAAAGATGTTCACCGCCGTGAACGCCGATCGCGTCCTGACCGTCGACCTGCACGCCGACCAGATCCAGGGCTTCTTCGATATGCCGGTGGACAACGTGTATGCCTCGCCTTTGCTGCTCGCCGATATCTGGCGCAACCAGGGCACCGACAACATCATCGTGGTGTCGCCGGATGTGGGCGGCGTCGTCCGTGCCCGCGCCATTGCCAAGCGCCTCGACGACGCCGACCTCGCCATCATCGACAAGCGCCGCCCGAAGGCGAATGTGGCCACGGTGATGAATATCATTGGCGACGTGGCTGGCAAGACCTGCGTGCTGGTGGACGACATCGTTGATACCGCCGGCACCTTGTGTGCGGCAGCAGCGGCGCTCAAGCAGCATGGTGCGACCAAGGTAGTGGCCTACTGCACGCATCCAGTGCTGTCGGGCGCGGCGATCGACAACATCAGTGGTTCGGCGCTCGACGAACTGGTGGTGACCGATACGATTCCACTGACGCCGGCGGCTCGTGCCTGTTCGCGTATCCGCCAGCTCAGCGTGGCTGAACTGCTGGCGGAAACCATCCGCCGCATCGCAATGGGAGAGTCGGTAAGCACGCTGTACGTGGATTGATCCGGCCGTGCCGGGCATCCGGAATCGGTCGCCGCCCATTCGCGGCGGCCGGTTCCCGATTCCCGATCCGGGAACGACACGCCGCCTGGTCGCGGGCTGCGTGGAACGCGCCATCTGGCGCAACACAATAGAAGGCAATTCATCATGGCAACCCACAACATCACGGCAACCAGCCGCAAGGTCGAAGGCAAAGGTGCGAGCCGCCGCCTCCGTCACAGCGGTCAGGTCCCGGCCATCGTCTACGGAGCGCAGTCCGCCCCGGAAAACGTCCAGCTTGAACACACGGCCCTTTGGCTCGTCAGCCAGAACGAGTGGTTCTACTCGTCCATCCTGCAGCTGTCGGTCGATGGCAAGTCGCAGAAGGTCCTCCTGCGTGACATGCAGCGCCACCCGTTCAAGCAGCAGATCCTGCACCTGGATTTCCAGCGCATCGATGAAAACGTCGCGATCCGCTTCAACGTCCCGCTGCACTTCCTCAACCAGGACGCTTCCCCGGCTGGCAAGACCGCCGGCGTGGTCGTGCTGCACGAGCTCAATGAAATCCGCGTCAGCTGCCTGCCCAAGGACCTGCCGGAATTCATTGAAGTGGATCTGTCCGCGCTGACGCTGGGCGACATCATCCATATCTCTGAGCTCTCTCTGCCGGAGGGTGTTTCGATTCCGGAACTCAAGCTGGGCAAGGAACACGACGTCGCCGTTGTGATCGCCCGCCACGCCCGCGTGGAAGTCGAGGAGGAGGCGCCCGAAGCTGACGTGGCCGAGGTTCCCTCGACCAAGGCTGCCAAGGCGGCGGCTCCGGCTGCACCGGCTGCACCGGCACCGAAGAAGAAGTAAGCAGGTCTCGCTCCGGCGCGTCTTCGGGCGCGCCGGGTCGGGACTTCGCTGCGCATGGCAGGCTTGCGACTCATTGTCGGGCTGGGCAATCCCGGTCCCGAACACGCCAGAACCCGGCACAACGCCGGGTTCTGGTTTATTGATGCCCTTGCGGCAAAGCTCGGCGCGCGTTTCGGACTGGAGTCGAAGCTGCACGGCGAAACCGCCAAGGTCCAGCTGGCCGGGCACAACGTCTGGCTGCTGAAGCCGGCAACTTTCATGAACCTCAGCGGCCGCTCGGTCGCTGCGGCCTTGCGTTACTGGAAGATCGAGCCCGAGCAATGCCTCATCGCCCACGACGAGCTGGACCTGCCCCCGGGTAGCGCCCGGCTCAAGTTCGATGGCGGTCATGGCGGCCAGAACGGCTTGCGCGACAC
>JBBRXD010000370.1:0-2263 GCA_038248775.1 Lysobacterales bacterium
CCGTGGAAACTTTCAGCTTCTTGCCGATTTCGCCGATGTGCTCGTTCTTGCCCTTGTACGAAAACGACGACGTGCGCGAAGCTACGCGCAGCGCCTGGATCTTCGACAGCGCGTTGATGATCTCTTCAGCCATGCCATCGGTGAAGTATTCATTCTCCGGGTCGGCGCTCATGTTGGCGAAGGGCAGCACCGCCACGGATTTGGCCATGGACACGGTGGGGGAGGGCAGCACCATGGTGTCGCTGGGCGTGCTCATGCTGCCCGAGGCCAGCGCCATGCCGAACTGGCCAGTGGTGCTGAAGCGGCCTGCCGGGTCGGTAGCCATGGCCTTCGTCACGGCGCGCTCGATGCTCTCGGGCACGGCGGCACGAATCGTCCGCAAGGGCTTGGCCAGCTCGGTAAAGCGCTTGGCCATCACCGCTTGCGCGGTGGCCGCACTGAACGGGCGCTCGCCGGTCAGCATTTCATACAGCATGCAGGCCAGGCTGTACTGGTCGCTGCGGCCATCCAGGTTCATCTCGCCGGCCGCCTGTTCCGGGCTGACATAGGCCGGCGTGCCGACCATCATTCCCGTTTGCGTCAACGTCTCCGAACCCACATTGCTCATGGCCTTGGCGATGCCAAAGTCCATCACCATCGCCTCGCCTTCGTACAGCATCACGTTTTCCGGCTTCACATCCCGGTGCACGATGCCTTGCCGGTTGGCGTAGTCGAGTGCCGAAGCGATGGCGCGACCATGGTGCACGGCTTCCTCGATGGACATCTGCTGCTCGCGGTCCAGCCGCTCGCGCAGCGACTCGCCTTCCACGTAGGGCATCACGTAGTACAGCATGCCGTCCACGCTGCCTGAATCGTGCAGGCCCAGGATATGCGGATGGTTCAAGCGCGCGGCCAGCCGGATTTCCTGCAAAAAGCGTTCGGGCCCGACGCTGGCGGCCAGTTCCGGATGCAGCACCTTGATCGCCACCGCGCGGCCATGCTTGCAGTCCTCGGCCAGGAACACCGCCGACATGCCGCCGCGCCCGAGTTCGCGATTGATGGTGTACGAACCTTCCAGCGCTTTGCGCAGGTTGTCGATGGGCAGTGCGGGTGCCGGTGTCATTTACATCGCCCTTATCAATGCCAGGTAGCGCGGTTCCGACCGGATCGAGTCCAGGTCGCTGTCGTGTTGCAGCCAGTCCTTGTCGCCCCAGCCCTTGCTGACGGCTTGTTCCAGCGCGCCCAGGCACTCATCCACCTTGCCCAGCACGCCGTAGGTGCAGGCCACGTTGTACAGCAGCATCGGGTCGTCGGGATCGACCGCCATGGCGCGCATCGCGTACTCGGTGGCGCGGCCCGGGTCGTTGATGACCGCGCGCGCGGTTGCGCCCAGGATCAGCGCGCGGGCATCGTCCGGGTTCAGTTCCAGGTGTTGCTCGACCAGCTTGGCCGAGCGACGGTTCGCAGCCTCGGCTTCATTGTCGCGGCCCAGCGACTTCAAGGCCTGGCTTTGCAAGCGCGGAATTTCGTAGTCCTCGGGCCGCAGGGCGATGGCACGGTCGAACAGACGGATCACTTCTTCATAATTTCCCTGCGACAGATGCATGCGCGCAAACCAGGACACCGCATCAAACAGTTTCGGATCAAGCTCAATGGCGGCTTCGAACTCCCGCGTGGCCTCGTCGAAATTCTTGCTCAGCGACACGGCGATGCCGCGCGAAAGATGCGCCTCGGCAAGATCCGGCGCCAGCTCCAGTGCCTTGTTGCTGGCGATGTCGGCTTGGCGAAGGTTGAAGTCGCGTGCGTCGAAGTAGGTGTAAAGCAGTGAATAGCAATCGGCCACGCCGGCATAGGCCAGCGCGTAGTCGGCGTCTATCTCGATGGCCTTGTTGAACATCTGGCGCGCGTAGTCGAGGCTCTTGCGCCGATGCTGGTGGAAATACTGCCGGCCGCGCAGGTAGTAGTCGTAGGCCTCGACGTTGACCGAGCGCTCCTTCTTGATCTGCTTTTTCTCGTCATCGCTCAGGATCACCCGCAGTGCCTTGACGATTGCCTGCGAGATATCGTCCTGGATGGCGAAAACGTCCTCCATTTCCCGGTCGTAGCGCTCCGACCACAAATGGTAGCCATCGGCCACATTCACCAGTTGCGCGGTGATGCGCAGTTTGTTGCCCATGCGGCGCACGCTGCCTTCAAGCACCGTGGAGACTTTGAGCTTTTTACCGATCTCACCGATGTCCTCGTTCCTGCCCTTGAAGGCGAACGACGAAGTCCGCGAGGCGAC
>JBBRXD010000371.1:0-2254 GCA_038248775.1 Lysobacterales bacterium
CGCGCCTGTTCGACCAGCAGCGTGTCGAGCGTTTCACGACCGAGCGCCCGGCCCCAGCGGTAATTCTCATGGGCGGCGGCCGGTAAATTAGCGGAGATGGTCCGCTCACCACGCATCAGCGCGACTTTGCGTAATTCGGGACCGGCAATGGCCTCAAATGCCGCGCCAATCCCCAGAGCGGCAAGCAACGGCAGGTTGCTCGCTGCAATGCATTCGCCGCACACCTTGCGGCGTGGGAAATTGTGCTTCTCAACCAGCGCCACCGACCAACCGGCGCGCGCCAGCCGGATGGCCGCCGACGATCCGGCCGGACCGGCACCGATGATGATGGCGTCAAAATCGGTTTGCATCAGAGAACCTCAACGCGCTCTGCGCGGAAGCAGTGACTGAAAAGACCAGCCGAGTACTCGAGCACCTGCCATTCGTCGCCGTTCGCCGGCCATAAGGCCGTAATCTCCTTCTCGCGGAAACCGGCGTGCACGCTCAACACCGCGTCTTCGCGCGTCACCGCTCCCGCTCCGATCACGCTGGCAAGGTGACTCCCGGCGAGCGCCAACCAGTCACGGCGGGGCTCACAGGCGAAGAAGCCATCGCCTCGCCCGGTGATCGCGCCGAGCAAGGCGGCAAGTTGCGCACCTTCAAAATGGTGCAGGAACAAATTGGCGACGATCAAATCCCAGTGTGGCGGTGCCTTGTCCATGTTGTCTTCTGGCAGCGCGGTAGTCGCCTCGGCAGCCCAGTCGCGAACATCGACGACATTTTTGACAACCGTCCATCCCAGCTCGGAGTAGCGCCTGATCGTCTCGTCATCGACAAGGTCCTGGCGATCAAGCAGGGTCAGTTCAACCGACGGCCATGTTGGCGCGAGGTCTCGGGCGACGCCGAGCATCAAGCTGCCATCGCCCGCACCGAGTTCCAGAATGCGTAGCGGCGCTCGCCGCGGTGTTCTATCACGGCGCGATGCCAATGACAGACGCAAAGCCTGGCGCAAGATGGCGCGCGTTCTCATCACGCGATGAACGCGCTGCAGGTCGCGGCGCGAGCGCATCGCCGCAGGATCATCCGCCGCCAGCGTATCGAGAACTTCGATGGCCACGATCCGTGACTTAGCCATCAATCCACCCGCAACAAGGCGCCGTGACAACTGAACCCGGCACCGAATGACGACAGCCACCACCAGCCGTCCGGCGCCTCGTCGACCAGCGCCGCTTCAAGAACAAAGTAGACGAAGGCGCTCGACATGTTTCCATATTCGCGCAGCATGGCGGCACTATGGCGGAAATCATGGGCTTTGAGTTCGAGTTTCCGTTGGAGCGCGAGCAATACGTCACGACCGCCCGCATGCATGATCCACTCGCTTATGTCCGCCGGGTACAGTCCGGCCCGTCCGAGCACGGTCTCCAACACCTGGCGCGCATACGCCGCTGCCAGTTCCGGAACTTCGCGGGTCAGGATATTGCGCAGCATGCCGTCGCGCTGCTCGAACATCAGAGCCGGACGCTGGCTCGGATCGATCAGTGACGTGGAGTCGACCCACTCGATGCGGCGACCATCCGCAACAGAGTCGCGCGACAAAATCGCCGCCCCCGCTCCGTCCCCGAACAGGCAGGCGCTGATCAGCACGCCGGGGTCGTCGTCAAGGTACATCGCCGCACTGCTCACCTCGACACAAACTGACAGCACGTGCTGATGTGAATTCGACACCAGCAAGGCGCGAGCGAGTTGAAGATTGGGCAGCGCTGCCGCGCAGCCCTGGCCGACCAGATCAAAAGCCTGAACGTCACGGGGCAAACCGAGACGCTCGACCACGTAACCCGAAAGTCCGGGGCACAGATAACCGGTGCACGTACTGACGACAATCGCGCCAATGGCACTGGCCGCCAGACCACAGCTATCGAGCGCTCGTTCGGCGGCTTTGGCGGCGAGCACGGGCGCATGTGCCAGAAAGCGTTGCGCCAGGGTGTTCGGGTCGATCCTGAAGACTTCGTCGAGCGAATCGATCGCCAGTCGGCGCGCCTCGATGCCGTTATCGTGTTGCAGAACGGAGCGCGCAATAAAATGGGAACGCGCGTCCAGCCGTCCATACCAGTCGGATCTCTGAAATGCGTCAAGACACTCCGCCTTGGTATAGCGTGCCTCCGGCGTCGCCGTGCCGATTCCGCGCACGAACATGCGGGTGGAGGATTGCAAAAAAGGCGGCCTCATTTCGCGCAGCGCATAAGTCTATTCATGGTTCACCCCGGATTCATTAAAC
>JBBRXD010000372.1:0-2235 GCA_038248775.1 Lysobacterales bacterium
CTTCACGCGGACGTTGTCGGCGATCTCGACGGTGACGAAGGCATCACCCATCTCGTCGATGCGGCCAGCGATGCCACCGTTGGTGATGACTTCGTCGCCCTTCGCCAGCTTGGCGACCAGTTCGCGGTGTTCCTTCGCGCGCTTCATCTGGGGGCGGATCATCAGGAAGAACATGACGCCAATGAACACCAGCGGCAGCAGCAGGCCGGTCATGGCGCTACCGCCAGCAGCGGGGGCAGCCTGGGCGGCGGCGGGGGAAATCAGCAGATCAAGCAGGGACATGGGCAAAATCCGGTTGGGAATCAAAGCGCGCAAGTATGCCACAGGCGTGCCCTGCCCGGCCAAACCGGCCTGGCGCATCGTATCGCGGCCGAGGCCGCTCCCACACAAGGCGGTCTCGTCAGGGAAGGTCGGAACCCGCGGCGCGTTCCGCATAGAAGCGCTGTCGAAAGGCCTCGAAGCTGCGTGTCTCAATGGCCTCGCGAATTTCCCGCATCAGTTGCTGGTAGTAGTGCAGGTTATGGATCGTGGCCAGCATCGAGGCCAGGATTTCGTTGCAACGGTCCAGGTGGCGCAGGTAGCCCCGGGTGAAGCCGCTGGCGCAGGCGTGGCAGCTGCAGCCGGGCTCGATCGGTCGCAGGTCCTTCTCGTAGCGGGCATTGCGGATGCGAACCTGGCCGAACCGGGTGAAGTAATGGCCGTTGCGGGCATTGCGGGTCGGCATCACGCAGTCGAACATGTCGATGCCACGGGCCACGGCCTCCACGATGTCCTCGGGCTTGCCCACGCCCATCAGGTAGCGCGGCTTGTCCTCGGGTAACTGCGGACAAATGGACTCCAGGGTCTGCTCGCGTTCCGATGCAGGTTCGCCGACCGCCAGGCCGCCCACTGCGTAGCCATCGAACCCGATCTGCTGGAGTCCGGCAGCCGAGCGCGCGCGCAGCTCCGGGTAGGTGCCGCCTTGCACAATGCCGAACAGGGCCGCGTCGTTGCCTTCATGCGCGGTCCTGGATCGCGCCGCCCAGCGCAGCGACAGCTCCATCGAATCGCACGCCTGCTGCTCGGTGGCAGGGTACGGCGTGCACTCGTCGAAAATCATCACGATGTCCGAGCCCAGCACGCGCTGGATGTTCATGCTTTCCTCGGGCCCGAGGAAAACTTTCGCGCCGTCGGTCGGCGAGGCGAAGGTGACGCCCTGCTCGGTGATCTTCCTGCGCTTGGCCAGCGACCAGACTTGAAAGCCACCCGAATCAGTGAGGATGGGTTTGTTCCAGCCGGTGAAGCGATGCAGTCCCTCATGCGCGGCGATGACATCCAGCCCGGGCCGCAGGTACAGGTGGAAGGTATTGCCAAGGATGATTTCCGCGCCGATCGCTTCCAGGTCGACCGGCTTCATCGCCTTCACCGATCCATAAGTGCCCACCGGCATGAAGGCTGGCGTTTCGATGTTGCCGCGCGGAAAGACAAGGCGTCCACGCCGCGCCGCGCCGTCCTGGCCCAGGCGATGGAATTGCATGCGGCTCATGCCGGGTCCTTCAGGGTGGGCTGCGGATACAGCAGCATGGCATCGCCATAGGAAAAGAACCGGTACTGTTCGCGCACCGCATGTGCGTAGGCATCCAGGATCCGCTCGCGGCCGCTGAAGGCCGACACCAGCATCAGCAAGGTACTCTGCGGCAGGTGGAAATTGGTCAGCAGCAGGTCCACCGAACGGATCTCGTAGCCCGGATAGATGAAGATCTGCGTCTCGCCCTCGAACGGCGCGAGCACGCCGTCCTGCATGGCCGTTTCGAGTGAACGCACCACAGTCGTGCCGACCGCAACCACCCGGCCGCCCGCTGCGCGCACTCGCTGCACTTGCTCGCAGAGTTTCGCGCCGACCTTCAACCATTCGCGATGCATGACGTGCCCGGCCAGCGATTCGCCGCGCATCGGCTGGAACGTACCCGCCCCCACGTGCAAGGTCACCTCGCCAAATTCAACGCCCATCGCGCGCAACGCGAGCAATAGCGGCTCATCGAAATGCAGGCCGGCGGTCGGCGCAGCGACTGCGCCACTGTGTTTGGCGTACACCGTCTGGTAGCGCTCGTCATCGCTTATGTCGGCGTCGCGTTCGATGTAAGGCGGCAAGGGCATCTTGCCTGCGCGCTTGAGGATCGACTCCAGTGCTTCACCGGAATCAAAGCGCAACGAGTAGAAAGCATCGTCGCGGCCCAGCACCGTAACCTGCGTACC
>JBBRXD010000373.1:0-2222 GCA_038248775.1 Lysobacterales bacterium
CACCATTTGGTCATGTCCAGGTTCAGCGCGGTGGCGAGTGCATCGGTGCTCTGCTTTTCGCGCTCGACACCCGACACACCGGTCACGCTGGAGGCGACCAGCAAGGTCAACAACTGCATCACGGTCGCCTGCTCCTGCTCCAGCAGCCAGGGCAGCACCGCCTCGGAGGTTCGTGGCAGGCGCTGGACCCAGGCCTGCCGTTCGCAGTCGAACTGCTTCCACGCTGGGCTCTCCGCCATGTCTTCGGCTTCGCCACGCAAGCCATCGTGCGTGTCGGTGGCGCTGACGTTCAAGGCATCGTCGCTGCCGCGGAAGCAGCGGAAGCCGTCCTTGATGAGCTTGATCGCCAGCTGCGCGGTGATGGCAGCGAGCGCCACGTCGGGGCGAAACATGAGTTCGGCCTGGATGGCCGCCATCCGATGCGCAGTGAGGCGCCGCATCAACTTCTCAGAATGCACCGGGCGGGTGTTCGCTGCGGGCATCGAGACCAGGGCACTGTGGGTGCCGTGGTACGCGCTGCCCTTCACGGCCTCCCGAGCCGCATCGACGACCACGTTGCGATCCTCGGGCCGGATCAGACCGCGCTTGATTTCAGCGGTGCCGGCGTTGCCCACGAACACGACACATCCGGCCTGAGCCACCAACTCGGCCGGCCACACGCTCAGAGCGTCTTCAAGCGCGGCGACCTGCGCCTGCAAGGCTTCCGCCTCGGCTTCGAGCTTGAGGAACTCCGCGTCCTCGCCGGCGTCATCGTTCTCCTGATCCGCCAGCGCTTCCATCCGCTCGTGCCGCGTGGCGATCTGCGCTTCGAGTTCGGCGATGGCGGTGGTTTCCTGCGCGTCGGGTGTGCGGCGCGCCTTGCGCAACTCGCCGTGCTTCGAGAATTCCTCGAAGTTGTACCGGGCACGCACTTCGATCCACTTCCAGCCTTCCGTCGCAATCTGCTTGGCGGTCTTCTGGAGTTTGTCGACGGCCAGACGCTCCAGCAGGGGCGGATCGAGCAGGTAGGCGGTCTTGTCGTTGTCGCTGAACAGGTCGCGCCGCAGCGTGCCGCCGGCCTTCTCATAAGCCTTGAGCGTGACGAAGCGGGCGACGCTGTCCTTGCCGGAGTCAATCTCGCCTTGCGTCAGCATCTGGCGCAGGTAGTCCGGGCTGCGGTTCCACGAAGGCAGGTTGGCCCAGGTCTGTTCCTGCCGCTCGTGGTCGTCGACGGAGGCCAGCACCATCAAGCAGTCCAGGCTGATCTTCTCGTCGCGGAACAGCGCCATCAACTTCGGGGAGACGGTGGACAACCTCATGCGGCGCTTGACCACCAGCGGCGTCACGCCGAAGGCCGCTGCCACTTCCTCGACCGACTTGCCTTCGGCGATCAGCTTGGCGAAGACGCTGAATACGTCGGCGGCGTGCATCGGGACATGGAAGCAGTTCTCGGCGAGGCTCGCGATCAAGGCCTTGTCGGCGGGCACCACCAGCACCGGTACGGGGTAGTTGTCCGGAATGTCGCCGCCCGTCACCAGCACGGTCAGTGCCTCCAGGCGACGGCCTCCAGCGCAGACATCGAACTGGCCGCGCGGGCCTTTGATGACGATCAGGTTTTGCAGCACACCGCTGGCCTTGATCGAGGCCGCGAGTTCGGCGATGCTCATCTTCGATGTGCTGCCGCTCGGGCGGACCTGGTAGTCCTGCGACAGCGACAGCTTGTTGAACGGGACGGTGATGCGGGGCGAGGCCGCGATCACGACTTCGATTTCGGCTTTGGAGAATTTCATCGGCGACTCCTGAGTTGGGTGAACGGGACACGCATCGCGTATCCATGCGTTCAGCATCTCATCGGACTTCGCTGATGCAAGTGCTGCGCGGCTCGCTCTGCTGGCCACAATCGACTTCATTCCGATCCACCGAAGGAACCGCCAATGGAACGTTGGGTGCAATACGCCTTCTTCTCGATGGTCTTCGCCCGTTTCAATGGGTTATCGCCAAGCTCGGCCTGGCCGGGATATCAGCGGACCTGGGACTGGCCATCCGGACCTGCTTCGTCTTCGTGCCTTGGGCCGTCAAGTTACTCGGCCTGTTTGTCGTCGCCTACGCGCTCAGTCCTATCGACCTGATCCCCGACTTCATCCCGATCCTCGGCTACCTCGACGATGTTCTGCTGCTTCCCGGCCTGATTTGGCTGTGCGTCCACCTGCTGCCGAATGATGTGTTGATCGAATATCGCGAGC
>JBBRXD010000374.1:0-2222 GCA_038248775.1 Lysobacterales bacterium
ATGGTGGTGACGATCGAGCCGGGCATCTACTTCATTCCCACGCTGCTCGAAAAGCTGAAAACCACGGCGCAGGCCAAATCGGTGAACTGGAAGAAGGTCGAGCACCTGACCCGCTTTGGCGGCGTTCGCATCGAGGATGAAGTGCATTGCACCGACGCGGCCCCCGAGAACCTGACGCGGGATGCCTTCGCTGAATTTTGATAGGATTCCAGCCCATTCCCGCCTGATTACCGCCCGGCCCCGCGCCGGGCGCTCCGTCTGTTGAGCCCCATGGAAAAGAGCTTCGAGCCGCAAACTTTCGAGACCCGCTGGTACGCCCACTGGGAGGCCAGCGGCTGCTTCAAGCCCAGCGGCACGGGCAAGCCCTACACCATCATGCTGCCGCCGCCCAACGTCACCGGCACGCTGCACATGGGCCATGCGTTCCAGCACACGCTGCAGGACGCGCTGATCCGCTACCACCGCATGAAGGGCTTCGACACCCTGTGGCAGGTCGGCACCGACCACGCCGGCATCGCCACCGAAATGGTGGTCTCGCGCAACCTGGCGCGTGAAAACCTGACCCGCGACGGACTGGGCCGCGAGGCTTTCATCGAACGCGTGTGGCAGTGGAAGCAGGAATCGGGCGACACGATTTCCCGGCAGATGCGCCGCCTTGGCGCCTCGGCCGACTGGTCGCGCGAACGCTTCACGATGGATGAAGGTTTGTCCGCCGCCGTGGTCGAAACCTTCGTGCGCCTTTATGACGAAGGCCTGATCTATCGCGGCCAGCGCTTGGTGAACTGGGACCCGGTGCTGAAGACGGCGATCTCGGACCTGGAAGTGGTCAGCGAAGAGGAAGACGGCAAGCTGTGGTCGATCAGCTATCCCCTGTCCGATGGCAGCGGCTCGCTGGTCGTGGCGACCACCCGCCCCGAGACGATGCTGGGCGACACCGCGGTGATGGTGCATCCCGAGGACGAGCGCTACGCACGCCTGATTGGTGGATCGGTGCGATTGCCGCTGTCCGACCGCGAGATTCCGATCATCGCCGACACCTATGTCGATCGCGAATTCGGCACTGGCGTGGTGAAGGTCACGCCCGCGCACGATTTCAACGACTACGCGGTCGGCCAGCGCCATGGCCTGCCGATGATCAACATCCTGATGCCGGATGCGGCGATCAACGATAACGCGCCGGAAAAATATCGCGGCCTGGACCGGTTCGCCGCGCGCAAGCTGGTGCTGGCCGACCTGGAAGAACTCGGCCTGCTCGTCGAGGAGAAAAAGCACAAGTTGCAGGTGCCGCGTGGCGATCGCACCGGCCAGGTGATCGAGCCCTACCTTACCGACCAGTGGTTTGTGAAGATGGACACGCTGGCCGCGCGCGGGCTCGAGCTCGTTGACGGTGTTGATGGGAAACCCGGCAGCGTCCGCTTTGTGCCCGAGAACTGGATCAGTACTTACCGGCACTGGATGGGCAATATCCAGGACTGGTGCATCAGCCGGCAACTCTGGTGGGGGCATCGCATTCCGGCCTGGTATGACGACCAGGGCGGCATCCATGTCGGCCGCAACGAACAAGAAGTCCGCAGCAAGGCGGGCTTGGCCGCCGAATTCGCATTGCGCCGTGACAACGACGTGCTGGAAACATGGTTCTCATCATCCCTGTGGTCGCATTCGACACTGGGCTGGCCGCAGCCCGAAGCGATGGCGAGGCTTGGTTACGACCGCTACCTGCCCTCGTCCGTGCTGGTGACCGGCTTCGACATCATTTTCTTCTGGGTCGCCCGGATGATCATGATGACCGACCACTTCACCGGCGAAGTGCCGTTCAAGGATGTCTACATCACCGGCCTGGTGCGCGACAGCCACGGCCAGAAGATGTCCAAGTCCAAGGGCAATATCCTCGACCCGATCGACATCATCGACGGCATCACTGTCGAAGCACTGGTCGCCAAACGCACCACCGGGCTGATGAAGCCGACCGACGCGCCCAAGATCGAAAAGGCCACGCGCAAGGAATTCCCCGACGGCATCCCGGCCTTCGGTGCCGACGCGCTGCGCTTCACCTTCGCCTCGCTGGCCACGCACGGTCGCGACATCAAGTTCGACCTTGAGCGCGCCGAAGGCTACAAGAATTTCTGCAACAAGCTGTGGAATGCCGCCCGCTTCGTCCTCATGAACCTCGACGACGCTCCTGCTGGGGCCACTCCTGTGGGAGCGGCTTCAGCCGCGACTCC
>JBBRXD010000375.1:0-2212 GCA_038248775.1 Lysobacterales bacterium
GGCGCCCATGCCAAGACCACCGACCGCAACGCGCCGATGGACATCGAAGCCGACCGCACTGACGCCATGCTCGGCGACGACAGCGAGTCGGTGCTGACCGGCGGCGTCAAGATCAACCAGGGTTCGCTCGAAGTGAACGCCGACCGCGCCGTCATCTATCGCAAGGCCGGCGACATCAGCCAGGTCGTGCTGACAGGCGCCCCGGCCACGCTCAAGCAGGTCGCAGACAACGGCGAGCCTATGAATGCCCGTGCCTCGCAGATCGTGTACACGCTCACCAGCGATCTGGTCGTCCTCACCGGCAGTGTCGTCATCGAGCAGCCAAGGGGCACCTTGCGCGGCGAAACCATCAAGTACGACCTCAAAACCGGTCGCCTCGACGGCGGCGGCGATGGCAAGCGCGTGCAGATGCGAATCATGCCAAAGACCAGCGGCGGCTGACGGATGCTGTCTGCCCGCGGCCTGCGCAAACGCTACAAGTCCCGCGAAGTAGTCCACGATTTCGGCCTGGACCTCAGTCCGGGTGAAGTCGTCGGCTTGCTCGGCCCCAACGGCGCGGGCAAGACCACCTGCTTCTACATGATCGTCGGACTGGTGCCGACCGATGCCGGCCAGATTGCACTGAACGGCGAGGACATCACCGCCCTGCCGATGCACGAACGCGCCCGCCGCGGCATTGGCTACCTGCCGCAGGAAGCCTCGGTGTTCCGCAAGCTCAGCGTCTCCGACAACCTGATGGCGGTGCTGGAACTGCGCCGCGACCTGAACGCCGCCAACCGCAAGCGCGAACTGCAATCACTGCTTGATGAATTGCACGTTTCGGACGTGGCCGGCCAGCTCGGCGCCAGCCTGTCGGGCGGTGAGCGCCGCCGCGTCGAGATCGCGCGCGCGCTGGCCGCCAATCCACGGCTGATCCTGCTCGACGAGCCGTTTGCCGGGGTGGACCCGATTTCGGTCGGTGAAATCCAGAAAATCGTGCGCCACCTCAAGCAACGGGGCATTGGTGTACTGATCACCGACCACAATGTGCGGGAAACCTTGGGCATCTGCGACCGGGCGTATATCCTCAATGCAGGAAGCGTACTGGCCCAAGGATCCCCCGAAGCCGTGCTCGCCAATCCGGATGTGCGTCGCGTCTACCTGGGCGAATCGTTCCGCCTGTAGCGTTGCCGCTTCGGCTTGCGTGCCGGAAAATCCGCGATGAAACCGACCCTGCAGATCCGCCTTGGGCAGTCGCTGACGCTGACGCCGCAATTGCGCCTGGCGATCCGCTTGCTGCAACTGTCGGCGGTGGAACTCGAAGTCGAGATCAATGACGCGGTCGACAGCAATCCCTTGCTCGAACGCGAGGAAGATGAGGCGGATGCGCCCGTGTTCGAACCCGGCCAGGCGCCCTCCGATGCGCCCGACCAAACAGCGCCCGACCTGCAGGCCGGCGAGATCGAATCGTTCGGCGACAGCGATACCTTCGACGACACCCCCGAGTTTCGCTGGGACGAGGACCGGGCCGCGGGCAGCGGCAGCGGATCGGATGGCGAAGACCGCGAGGAAGCTCGCGCCGCGCCGCTGGACTTGCATGAACACCTGAGCTGGCAGTTGCACCTCAGCCACCTGACGATGCGTGATGTGCTGATTGGCGAAGCCCTGATCGAGGCCATCGGCGAAGAAGGCTACCTGCAGGTTCCGTTCGAGGACATCCAGGCCGCGCTGGCGCCGGAACTGATCGTGTCGCCGGCCGACATCGAGATGGTCCTGACGCGAATCCAGCACTTCGACCCGGTCGGAGTCGGCGCGCGCAGCCTGTCAGAATGCCTGGGCGTGCAGTTGGGAATCCTCAGCAGCGATACGCCGGGGCTGACCCTCGCCCGCACGATCGCCAGCGACCACCTGGACGCACTCGCCAAGCACGGTGCGGCAAAACTCGCGGCCACCCTCAAACAGCCGCTGGCGGCGATGGAGCTGGCGGTGGCGCTACTGCGTTCGCTCGATCCCAAGCCCGGCGCGCAAATCGGCGCCAGCGAAACCGAATTCATCGTTCCCGACGCCATCGCCTATCGCCAGGGCGGTGTATGGAAAGTAGCAACCCATGCCGGCAGCCAGCCGCGCATTGGCATCAACCGGCATTACCAGCGCCTGATCGGCAAATCCACCCGCGAAGACGACAGTTACCTGCGCGCGCAGTTGCAGGAGGCGCGCTGGCTGATCAAGAGCC
>JBBRXD010000376.1:0-2192 GCA_038248775.1 Lysobacterales bacterium
GCCTGATGAGCGAGCCGCTCGTCTCGACTGGGCGCTAAGCTATGCGCACCCTCCTGCTTCTGGCCTTGCCGCTGCTCGCCCAGGACTACATCGACTACGGCCTGATGAGCGAGCCGCTCGTCTCGACTGGGCGCTAGCGGGACTTTCGCAAAACTGACGATATAAACCGGCACCGCGAGGGCTCCGCCCCTTGCAGGTGAAGGTTTCGCTTGACTGGCCGCCTGAATCATGGCTAGATGAAAGAAGTGAATTTCTTCGAGCGGCAGGTCGGCGGACGACGCTACAGAATCGCTTCTCAGTCGGTGTGGGACCCTGGACGCCAGCGTCCTTATGCGCGACAGGCCGTGCTCGGCCCCGCCGACCCCGCTCCCATCGCGGATCTGGCATCGGCTCGCACTGCCGGTACCCGCCGAGTCGGCGACGTGGGCGCGCTGGCCTGGGTCGCCGAGCAACTCGATCTGATCAACATCCTTGATCGCGCTTGCGGCCTCAACGGAGCCAGGAATGGACCCAGCCTTGGCGAAATGGTCTTAGCCGTTGCGGTGCAGCGCGCCTGCGGCCCGGCAGGCAAATCTCACCTGACGAGTTTTCTGGAGTCTTGCCTGCCGCGAGTGTCCTGTCTGCCCGCGGCGGCGTTCACCGGGCAGGCCTTTCACCGGCTGGCGGCGCAGGTCACCGACGAGCAACTGGAGAAGGCGCAAATTGAAATCGCCCGCGCGATCGTCCAGCGCTTCGAGTTGTCGACCGATGTGCTGGCGTTCGACACCACGAACTTCGACACTTACATCGCCACGACCACGGATGGGGAACTGGCACAACGGGGGCACGCCAAGAGCAAACGCAGCGACCTGCGCGTAGTGGGCTTGGCGGTTCTGGTCAGCGAGACCGGGCATGTGCCTTTGCTGCATCGCACCTACCCTGGCAACGGGTCGGACCAGACAGTGTTGAGTTCCTGTCTGGATGGACTGGGCAAATTGCACGACGTTTTGGACGATGCCGAGTCGCGTCATCGCGGTTGCCGCACGCTGGTACGGGATGGCGGTTTCTGGAGTCCCCAGTTGGAACTGGATCTGGATGCGCAGGGCTACTCCACACTGATTTCGCTGCCGCTGAGCCATAGCACGGCCAAGTTGGCCTTGGAACATGCTGCGCAGCGCGGTGCGATGAAGCAACTGGAAGGGAAGCTCAGCGGTGTACGCGCGGCGCGACTGCGCGCCCCGGTTGGAGAGTTGGACCGCACCTTGATCGTGGTGGAGAGCCTGGAGTTGCTGCGCGGGCAGAAGCGGGGAATCGCGGTGGCATTGAGCAAGGCCAAGGAAGAACTCGGTCTACTTCAGAGGCGTGCGGCTGGCGGCCGGATCCAACGCGAGGTGCTGGAGGCAAGGGTTCAGAAGGCATTGCAGCGCGAGCATCTATCGGAGTTCGTGGAAGCCACCGTGCAGCAGTGCGATGGGAAACTCACGGTGGACTGGCACGTCGATTCGGCAAAGCGGCGCTGGCTGGAGCGTACGAAACTGGGTCGCCGGGTCCTTTGCACTGACCGGCATCTTTGGAGCACCGGACGGATCGTGCACGCCTTCCGGGGCCAGTGGAACGTGGAGGAGTTATCCGCCGTGCAAAGAAAGGCGGGATCGCGCCCTGGGGCCCATCCCATCAATGGGCTGATAGTTCCTTGCGGCTTCACACCTTCGCCACCGTCATTGGACTGGCGTTGGTCAGCCTGGTTCGTCTGGAACTCGGCGCCAAAGAGTCAGCCAAGAGTGTAATGAGGACGCTGTCGGAGGTGAATGCGACGTTGGTACGTGTCAGCGCAAAGGGACTTGGCCGCCGGGCGACGGTGATGCTGGCGCCGGATCTCACCGCCGAGCAGCACAAGGCAGTGAAAGTGTTCGAACTCGCACGATGGTTTCCGATACTTCTTTCATCTAGTCGATGAAGTGCTTCAGGTCCAATCATGGAGCACACGCGGCGGCAAACTGCCGTTCAGTTTTGCGAAAGTCCCGCTAGCCATCGCCGTCTTCACCGCGGTCACCTTCGGCCTCGCGCCGATGCTCCAGGCGCGCCGGTTTGATCTCGCCCACTCGCTCAAACAGAGCGCCCGGAGCCTGGCCACGGCACCCGGAACCAGGCGGCTGCGCTCCGCCCTGATCTGCTCGGAGGTCGCGCTCGCTGTCGTGCTCCTCATCGGCGCC
>JBBRXD010000377.1:0-2185 GCA_038248775.1 Lysobacterales bacterium
GAACACGCCGTGCAGGCTGATGCGCGGTGCCAGGGCCAGCGCCATGTGGTACTGCAGCAGGTTGAGCAACTCATAACCGCGCCGGCCCGATACCCACAGCGCGGTATTGGTTTCCTCGGCGACGTCGCGCAAGTCGGTCGGGCAGGCCTGGTTCTGGCTGATCACCAAGGCCATGGGGTCGAAGCCCATGATTTTCTCAAGCGTCTCCCAGCGTAGTCGGGCATCCAGCGTATCGAGCCAGGCGAGTTCCGCGGCGCCGATGATCTGGACCTTGTTGGGATGGATGACGTTGAGATAGCCGGCCAACGAGGGCCGGCGTGTCAGCTGTTCGCCACGCTCCAGGGTGCGCTCGCCGCCGCGCTGCCCGGACGTGAGCCAGCGCAGGGCGAGGCGTTCGTGCAACTGGTCGAACAGTTCGCGGGCGCTGATCCGGTTTCGCATCGGGATGGGCGGGTTGCGTCAGCCGAAACTGTCGGACCGCGCAGCCGAACTGCCGCGATGATGGTCCTTCACTTTTTCTTTCTGCTTGATGACCAGGCGGTCGAGCTTGTCGGCCAGCAGGTCGATGGCGGCGTACATGTCGGGAGCGAGAGCCTCTGCATAAAGCGTCTTGCCGGGAGTGTGGATGGTGGCCTCGGCCTTGTGTTCAAGCTTGTCCACCGACAGGATCATGCGGGTATCGAGATGCTGTTCAAAATGCTTGGCCAGTCGTCCCAGCTTTTCCTGCGCGTACTTGCGCAAGGCCGCGGTGATTTCCATCTGATGCCCGCTGATGTCGATTCGCATGGCTAACTCCTGTCTTCATTGCATTTTCCAATCCGATCGCGCCGGGCGATGCCTGCGGCGGAGGGGAATGGCGTGGGGTTTTCCCGGGGGACGCGCGCTGCACCCGCGGGACTCGCAACGGACCTCCTAGAGTCTCTGCCGCTCGGTGGATGAGGGAATATTCATTGCTTCTCTGTACTTTGCCACAGTTCTCCGGGCCACGGGGATGCCCTCGTTTTTCAGTATTTGCGCAAGTTTTGCGTCTGAAAGAGGTGAACGCGGGTTCTCCTTGTCGATCAGCCCCCGCAGCATGGCCTGGATGGCCGTGGCCGACGCGCCGCCGCCACTGTCGGTGGTGATGCCGGAGCTGAAGAAGTACTTGAATTCGAAGGTGCCGCGCGGCGTGCGCAGGTACTTGCGGGTGGTTGCGCGGGATATGGTCGATTCATGAAGGCCCAGTTCCTCGGCGACTTCGCGCAGGGTCAGCGGCCGCATGGCCTGGGCGCCGTGTTCCAGGAAACCGCTTTGCTGGCGGACGATGGATCGGGCGACCCGCAGCAAGGTGTCGGCGCGGGTTTCCAGGCTCTTGATCAGCCAGCGCGCCTCCTGCAACTGCGCGCGCAGGTAACTATCGTCTTCGCGGGTGGATTTGCCGATCAGGCGCTCGTAATGCCGGTTGATGCCGATGCGCGGCTGGCTGCCGGCATGGGTCGCGACCTTCCATACGCCACCCTGGCGGTAGGCGATGGCGTCGGGAACGATGAATTCGGTTTCGCTGGCCCCGATCTGCGCGCCGGGCTTGGGATCGAGAGAACGAAGCAGGGCAACGGCCTGGTCCATGGCCGCCGGTGGCTGCTTGAGGGTGGCCGCGAGCTTGGCCGCGCCATGCTTGGCCAGGGCGTCGAGCTGGCTGGCGGCGATGGTCCGGGCCAGGGCAAACCCCGGCGTGTCGGCGCTGAGCATTCCCAACTGCACGCACAGGCATTCGGACAGGCTGCGCGCGCCGACCCCGACCGGGTCGAAGCGCTGTATCCGCATCAGGACCATCTCGATATCGGCCGCCGACACGATCAGTTCCGGCGCCAGCGCAGCCTGGATGTCCTCGAACGGAACCTGCAGGTAACCTTCTTCGCCGATGGCTTCGATCAGGGCCTCGCCGATCAGCACGTCGCGCGTCGTCAGGTGGCTGAGGTGCAACTGCCAGCTCAGATGCTCGTGCAGGTCCAGCGGCGCGGCGCGACCTTCCTCGCGATCCTCGCCCTCCAATCCACTGCCGCTGCCCGCGGCCCGGTCCTCGTCCCAGCGGAACTCCGGCGTGTCGTCGAAGGCATCGCTGTCGCCGAAGGATTCAAGCTCGCCGGCCTGTGGGTCGGGCGGCGTGTCTTCGCGCGCATCCGAGGGCGCCTGGCCGGATTCGAGC
>JBBRXD010000378.1:0-2135 GCA_038248775.1 Lysobacterales bacterium
CCGGTCGCGGCCAATGCATCTACGCAGAACGTGGCTGCCGAACAGGCTCGCAGCGACGGCGTCCTGGCGTGGTATCGCGCGCTGTTGGCGCTGCGCAATGCCCACCCGGCGCTTTCACGGGGAAGTTATGAGGCACCGTCTGTACAAGGCAAGGCCATCGCATTTAGGCGCCACTTCGAGGGCGAGAAGGCACTGGTGCTGATCAACTACGGCGACAAACCAAGCCGTTTCAAGCTGCGTGGATTGGGCTCGAAAGCCTGGAAGCCGGTATTTCCGACAGTGGGCGGCGATGCCTGGACCGCCGACGACAAGGGACGCCATCGCATCGAGCTGCCTGCGCAGTCGGTGCAGGTGTGGCTCGAATCAGCCGGCGGGCCGTGAGCAGGTAAAGAATCCGTTCAAGGTCAGCCTGCCGGTTTCCGGATCGCCCGTCAGCGCGTCCGGTCCGCCAACGTCGCCGCTGTGGAACAGCCGGCCGTTGTAGAAGATGATCCGGTTCCAGCGGGCCGGTACTTGCCCGATGCGCTCGAAATAGTCGTTTGACTGGCCGGCATAGTCCTGTGCAATCGAAGGATGTCGCGCGTTGAAACGGGCGCGATCCATCACGCTTGAATCGTGCACCAGCTGCTTTATCGCGTCCTCGGAAAGTCGCGGAAGATAGAAGCTGGTTCCGCCGAGGCTGGCATCGTCGAACAGGTAGAGGACCGAGGCCGCGATGGTGTGCGCCGGATCAATCCATGCGCTGTCGCGATGCGGAATGCGTTGCCGCGGTTCCAACGCCGCCGGCGGCGTGGTCACCATGGCCAGCCGCGAGTTCATCTTCACCGTACGCCGACCGCCAAGGCGATTGCGCATGTGGCGATCGAAGAATTCCTGCAGGCTTCGCGAAAACTCCAGCGGCATCGGCAATTCAACGCCGGGATAGGCATTGAATGGCGCCTGCACGAAATCGCCACGCCGCGCCGCGGCGTAGTCGCGTAACTGCCCGGGGTCGAGCAAGGCATCATCCACCACCAGGCACGAAGCCTGCGCGCTGAAGCGCAGCAGCTCGATGCGCGGCTGCGGGTTGAAGGCGATGGATGGCAATGTCGTGCTCATTGCCGCTGGCCTCCGCGGCCAAACAGGAAGCGAACGGCCTCGGGGAATTCCCGTCGCCAGGCCGCTTCATTGTGCTCGGCGCCAACCCTGATGCCAGTTCGCAGCGCAATGCGTCCGCCTTGGCTGCGTCGCAGTACCAGCTCCATCCTGCGCACCTTTTCGACGTTCTTGGCCCAGTCGGCCGGTTCGCTCCCTTCCTTGTCACCCGCGACCAGGTAGATGCGGGTGCCGCGCTTCAGTCGTCGCGCCTCGGTGTAAGCGTAGATTTCCTCCGACACCCAGTACGACGGCGACAGGATGCCGATCCGACCGAAAACGTCACCGTGCCGGAACATCGCGTAATGCGAGATCAATGCGCCGATCGAACTACCCATGATGCCGGTGTCACTACGCCGGGTCCGCGTGCGGTAGTTGCGATCAATGAAGGGTTTGACCGTGCCCACCACGAAATCCAGGTACGCGTCGCCTTCCGCCGCCCCGAAGCGGGGATTGGCCCAGGGTCGAAGTTCGTTGATGCGATGCTCGTTGCCATGGTCGATGCCGACCACGATCAGTTCGATGCCATCCGATTTCGCCAGCGCGTCCATGGCTTCATCCACGCCCCATTCGCCCACGAAGGATGTGGCATCGTCGAACAGGTTCTGGGCATCGTGCATGTACAGCACACGATAGCGCTTGCTACCTTCGGCATAGCCGGGTGGCAGGTAGACGCGAATCGTGCGCGAGCGATCAAGCCCGGGCATGGCCAGGGGCGGGCTGATCACGTGAACGGTATTGCCTGCGGTGTGCGGCCGCGTTTGCGCCGTGCCGATCGCCGGCATCAGCAGCAACAGCAGCACCAACCAGATCCGTAGTGTCATTCAAAATCCTCCGGCGGCAGTGCGCTCATGCTTGAAGATCTCGTCGCTGGCGTAATACCCGATGCCGCGTGCGCCGGGCCGCGCCGACCCAACCGTGGCCGAACCAGCGTGCCGACATCATCAACCCGCGCACCCATTCATCGCAGGCATAGGCGATCCACACGCCCACCAGTCCCA